>DATFSG010000023.1:0-7334 GCA_035262765.1 Gaiellaceae bacterium
CGTGCCCTCGAGAAGCGCCCGGCGGCCGGCGAGCAGGTCCGAGGCGCGCGTCGACGGAGCCACGACGGTGACCCAGTGCCCGATCGCCCGCAGCCCTCCCGCGATCCCTGCGACAGACTCGTTGACGTCGTGCGGCTGCGACCAGGCGAACGGCGTCACCAGGCAGATGCGCATCGCCCCGGAGCTTAGTCCCACTCCGGGGCGATGCTGCGTGCGTCGTTCAGAGCTCGGAGGGCGCCGGCGCCGCGATCCGGCGGCGATTGCGCTCGATGAACTCCTCGACGAGCTCGACCGCGTCGTCGTCCGGGATCTGCCGCGGCGGCGACTTCATCAGGTACGAGCTCGGGCCCTCGAGGGAGCCGGCGATGCCGTTGTCGAGGGCAAGCTTTGCGAGCCGGACGGCGTCGATCACGATGCCGGCCGAGTTCGGCGAGTCCCACACCTCGAGCTTCAGCTCGACGTTGAGGGGCACGTCGCCGAACGCCGATCCCTCCATCCGGATGTAAGCCCACTTCCGATCGGTCAGCCACGGCACGTAGTCGGACGGGCCGACGTGGACGTTCCCCGCGCCGAGGTCGTAGTCGAGCATCGACGTCACGGCGTTCGTCTTCGAGACCTTCTTCGACTCGAGCCGCTCCCGCTCGAGCATGTTGAGGAAGTCGGAGTTGCCGCCGACGTTGAGCTGCATCGTCTTGTCGAGGTGGACGCCGCGCTCGCGGAAGAGCGAGGTCAGGACACGGTGCGTGATCGTGGCGCCGACCTGCGACTTGATGTCGTCGCCGATGATCGGCAGGCCCTTCTCCTCGAACCGCTTGCCCCAGTAATCCTCGCGCGCGATGAAGACCGGCATGCAGTTGACGAGCGCGCAGCCGGCCTCGAGCACCTGCTCGGCGTACCACTTGGCAGCTGCCTCGGAGCCGACCGGGAGGTAGCTGACGACGACGTCGGTCTTCGTCTCCTTGAGTATCCCGACGATGTCGTCTGTCTTGCCGGGCGCCTTCTCGACGACCTGCGACAGGTACTTGCCGAGCCCGTCGTGCGTCATCCCGCGCGAGACCTTGATGCCGGTCTGCGGGACGTTCGCAAACTTGATGGTGTCGTTCGGTTGCGCCCAGATCGCGTCGGCGAGGTCCTCGCCGACCTTGCCCTTGACGACGTCGAACGCGGCGGTGAACTCCACGTCGCGGACGTGGTAGCCGCCGAGGTTGACGTGCATCAGGCCGGGGACGAACTGGTCGTCCGGCGCGTCCTTGTAGTACTCGACGCCCTGAAGCAGGGAGTTCGAGCAGTTGCCGACGCCGATGATCGCGACGCGGACCTTGCCGTCGTCGAGCCGTGCCCTACCGTTGGTCGTTGCCACTGGTTCCTCCGGAAAGTTGCTTGCGTACGTGCAGGACGCGCTGGACGACCGTGAGCCACGCCGTCGCAGCGAGCACGACGATCGCCCACGGGAGGCCGCCCCACGGCGCGAATACGAGTCCCGCCGTGATGAGCACCACGCGCTCGGCGCGGGAGCCCAATCCGACGTCGCCCTTCAGGCCGAGAGCCTCGGCGCGGGCGCGCGTGTACGAGACGAGAAACGAGCCGACGACGGCCGCCACGGCGACCACGACGGCCCAGTCCAGCCCCTGGCGTGAGAAGACGAGCGCGATCGCCGCCAGCATCGCTCCCTCGCCGACGCGGTCGGTCGTGGAGTCGATGAAGGCGCCGAACGGGGTGGACTTGCCGCCCACGCGCGCGAGCGCGCCGTCGAGGATGTCGAGCAGCGAGCCGACGACGAAGATGCCGGCGGCGAGCCAGTAGACGAGCAGTTTGTCTGCCCGGTTCTCGAACGGGACGAGGACGGCGGCCACGAGACAGAGCGAGACGCCGGTCGCCGTGAGCACGTTCGGCGTGACGCCGGTGCGTGCGAGGCGAGTGACCGAGCGGCTGGCGAGTGAGCGTGCGCCGCTCGTGTAGCCCTGCTGCACGCGGCGGAGCCGTATGGACGCATTCATCTCCGACATCGCAATCCTGCTATGTCTGACTATAGCAGGTTTGCGATAGCCGGGCCGACGGCGCGAAGGCGTCCGAAGACCCGCGGGCCGTAGCCCGTGGCGAGCAGCGAGGCGATCGCGACGGCGATTCCGGCGAGTACGTCGAGGACGTAGTGGTTCGCGGTCGCGATCACGCAGAACCAGACCCAGAGGGGCCAGAGCGACCAGAGGGTCTTCGCCCAGATCGTCCGCGAGGTGGAGACCATGAACCAGGCGACGATCAGCGCGTCCGCTGCGTGGAGGCTCGGCATAGCCGCATACGAGTTCCCGAACGTCTGCAGGAGCGCGCTCGAGTGGTTGACGCCGTCGACGAAGCCCTTGTCCGGGAACATCCACGGCGGCGCGGTCGGCAGCAGCCAGAAGCCGAGGAGCCCGACGACGTTCGCGAGCAGGATGGTGTTGCGGAAGCGAATGAACCCGTCGTGGCGGCGGAGGTAGACCCAGAGGAGGGTCAGCCCGATTACCGTGAACTCCGAGTTCCAGTACGTCCAGGCCGCGGCTGTCAGGAGCGTCGAGGAGGAGTCGGCGACCCGTTCGATGGTGAGCTCGAAGAGGTGGTGCGTGTAGTGCTGCTCGAACGAGATCACCCGGAGTCCGTTCACGACGGCCTTGGCCGGGTCCCGGTCGGTCAGGTGCCGGACAGCGAGGTACGTGAAGTAGAAGCCAAACCAGATTCCAATCTGGAGGCCGAAATCGCGCCAACCGCGCGGAAGCACCTTGCGCCCTAGAGCAGCGACCCGCTCCATGCCTCCACTCTAATCAGTGCGGTTACGGGAGGGCCACAAAGCGGTGAACTAGCCCCCGATGTACGACATCTCGACCTTCGGCAGCGACGCCGTCTCCGCGGTGCGCAGCTCGGAGTAGCGGTCGGTGCGGCGCGCCCAGATCGCGCGGAGCTGCTCGGTGAGCTCCTCGTCGGAGGCGCCGAGCCGCAGCGGCGCGCGGAGGTCATGGCCCCGCGCAGCGAAGAGGCAGGTGTAGAGGCGGCCCTCGGCCGAGAGGCGGGCGCGGGAGCAGCCGCCGCAGAAGGGCTGGGTGACGGACGCGACCACGCCGATCTCGCCCGCGCCGTCGCGGTAGCGCCACCTGCGTGCCGTCGCGTCCGGCCGCTCGGCTTCCGCTGGGTCGAGCGGCCAGCGGTCGGAGATCCGCTGCACGATCTCTTCGGCGCTGACGACATCCTCGAGCCGCCAGCCGTTCGTCGAGCCGACGTCCATGTACTCGATGAAACGGAGGACGTGGCCGGTGCCGCGGAAGTGCTCCGCGAGCGCGAGCACGTCCCCGTCGTTAGCACCGCGTTTGACGACCGCATTGACCTTGACCGGGAGCCCGGCGGCCGCTGCCGCGTCGATCCCCTCGAGCACCTTCTGCACCGGGAAGTCGACGTCGTTCATTGCGCGGAACGCCTCGTCGTCGAGCGAGTCGAGGCTGACGGTGACGCGGCTGAGGCCAGCGGCGGTGAGCGCTTCGGCCTTCTGCGCGAGGACGGAACCGTTCGTGGTCAGCGCGAGCTCGAGCTTCTCGCCCGTAGGTGTCTGGATCGCTGCGAGCAGCTCAACGAGGTGCTCGACGTTGCGGCGGACGAGCGGCTCGCCGCCGGTGATGCGGACGGTGCGGACCCCGAGGCCGGCGAAGATGCCGGCAACGCGGGCCAGCTCTTCGAGCGTCAGCAGCTCCTTGCGCTCGAGGAACGCGTACTCCCGCCCGAAGACCTCCTTCGGCATGCAGTAGACGCAGCGGAAGTTGCAGCGGTCGGTGATCGAGATGCGGAGGGTCTCGAGCGGGCGCCCGAGCCGGTCGAGAAGCGGCTCCATCTCTCCAGTATGGCCGCTGCTACTCGGCCCACACGCGCGCGAGCTCGACGAGCGTCGCCGCGGCGAGGCCCATGTCCTCGATGCAGATCCACTCGCGCTCGCTGTGAGCGTCGTGTCCGCCGGTGAAGATATTCGGCGTCGGGAGGCCCATCTCGGTGAGCGCGGAGCCGTCGGTGCCGCCGCGGATCGAGGTCCGCTTCGGCTCGAGACCGACGCGGCGAATCGCCTCTTCGAGGTTGGCGACGATCTCGGGGAGTGGCGCGAGGGTGTCGCGCATGTTGCGGTACTGGATGTGGGTCTCGACCTCGATCGAGCAGCGTGGCTCGGCGGCGGCGACCTCCTCGGCGAGGGTGCGCAGGAACTCGATGTGCTCGTCGAGGCGGTCGTTCTCGAAGTCGCGGACGATGAAGCGCAGCTCGACCGCCGACGAGTCGCCCTCGACGAGGAACGGATGGACATAGCCCTCGCGCTCCTCGGTCGTCTCGGGCGAGAGGCCGTCCTTCGGCAGCCGCGACAGGATCTCGCCGGCGAGCTTGATCGCGTTCACGAGCTCGCCCTTCGCCCAGCCAGGATGGATCGCGCGGCCGCGGATGTGCATGCGGACCTGCGCGCCCGAAAAGGTCTCCGACTGCAGCTCGCCGGCCGTCGAGCCGTCGACGGTGTAGGCGGCCGTTGCGCCAAAGCTCTCGACCGGGAAATGGATGACACCGCGCCCGACCTCCTCGTCGGGGTTGAAGGCGATCTTGACCGTCCCGTGCGGGATCTCCGGGTTCGCGACCAGATGCCCGACTGCGGCCATGATCTCGGCGACGCCGG
Organism: Gaiellaceae bacterium; assembly: GCA_035262765.1. Lineage (GTDB taxonomy): Bacteria > Actinomycetota > Thermoleophilia > Gaiellales > Gaiellaceae > Palsa-739. The sequence continues at coordinate 4,667 of DATFSG010000023.1, forward strand.
CCTTGTCGTCGGCCCCGAGGAGCGTTGTCCCGTCGGTCGTGATCAGCTCGTGCCCGACGTGTTTGGAGAGCTCGGCCGATTCCGCGGGCCGGATCACCTGGCCCGAGTCGCCGAGCACGATCTCTCCACCCTCGTAGAGCACGCGCTGCGGCGAGACGCCGGCGCCGCTCACCTCGCGCGCGGTGTCCACGTGAGCGAACAGCGCGATCGTCGGCACCTCGTGCTCGACGGTCGCCGGGAGAGTGCCGGTGACGTACCCGTGCTCGTCCATCGTCACATAGGCGACCCCGACCTGCTCGAGCTCGTCGCGGAGGAGGCGCAGCAGATCGAGCTGGCCCGGCGTGCTCGGGTACGTCTCCGATTCCTCGTCGGAGCGGGTGTCGATGCGGACGTAGCGGAGGAAGCGCTCGGCCGCGTCTTCCGCGAGCTGGGCGGCGAGGCTGGTCGGCTCAGACACCGCGCGAGTGTACGTTCGCGGAATGCGCCTGCGTCTCGTTCAGCTGTACGCCGGACTCATCCTCTACGGCATCAGCTCCTCGCTGCTCGTCCTGGCGGGCCTCGGGCTCGATCCGTGGGACGTTTTTCACCAGGGCCTGTCGCGTACGTTCGGCCTCGCGATCGGGACGTGGGCGATCATCGTCGGCGTCGCGGTGCTTCTGCTCTGGATCCCGCTGCGGCAGAAGCCGGGCCTCGGCACCGTCAGCAACGTCGTGCTCGTCGGCCTGACGATGAACGCCGTGCTCGGGCACGTGGGCCCGCCGCACCTGCTTTCGGTGCGCATCGCCTGCCTGCTGTGCGGCGTGCTGCTGAACGGAATCGCCACGGGCGCCTACATCGGGGCGGGACTCGGGCCCGGGCCACGTGACGGCCTGATGACAGGGCTGGCGGCGCGCGGCCACTCGATTCGCGTCGTCCGCACGGGGCTCGAGGTCACCGTGCTGGTGACCGGTTGGCTGCTCGGCGGCACGGTCGGCGTCGGCACGGTCGTCTACGCGGTCGCGATCGGGCCGCTCGCGCACGTGTTCATCCCGCTGTTCGCGCGTGGCAGGCCGACGCCCGAGGGCGCGCTGGAGGCCGTATAGCCGCCGTCGTCCTGGCGCTCGCGTCGGCGTTTCTCTTCGGCGCGATGAGTGTGGCGCTGCGAATGGCGCTCCAGCGCGACCCGGACGCCGCGCGCGGGACGATCGCCACCGTCAGCGCCGCGCTCGTTGTCGCGCTCGTCGCAGCGGCGGCGGAGACGCCGTCCCGCGGGCTCCATCTCTCGGGGGCGTGGCCGTTCCTGCTCGCGGGGCTGCTCTCGCCGGGTGCTGCGCAGATTCTCGTCACGGTCGCGATCCGCGAGTCGGGCTCGTCGCGCGTCTCGATGATCTTCGGCACCGCGCCGCTCGTCTCGGTCACGATCGCGCTCCTCTTTCTCAACGAGCCGGCGAGCGCGCCGCTCATCGCGGGCGCCGTGCTCGTCGTCGGTGGGGGAGTGCTGCTCGCCCGCGAGCGCCGGCGCCCGGCGCACCTGAAGCGGCTCGGTCTCGTATTCGCCTTCGCGGGGGCGACGCTGTTCGCGATCCGGGACAACCTCGTGCGCCACCTCGCCGTCGGCAGCACCACCGTGCCGCCCGCCGTCGCCGCTGCGGCCGCGCTGCTCGGCGGGACGGTGTTGATCGCGGTCTGGGCGCGACAGTGGATCAACCGCCGCTGGCTCGGCTTTCTCCCCGCGGGAGTGCTCTTCGGCGCCTCTTACGTCACGCTCTTCGAGGCGTACTACCGCGGCCGGGTGACGGTCGTCGCGCCGCTCGTCGCGATCGAGTCGCTGGTCGGCGTCGGGCTCTCCGCGCTGCTCCTCCGCGACTCGGAGTTCGTGGGGAAACGGCTGGTCTTCGGCGCGCTGCTGATCGTCGCCGGCGGCGCTCTGATCGGGGCTTTCCGCTAGGCCATTGCGGGACTACCAAGAATCTGCTATAAACAGGCTTAGATTTTCTCACCACAGGAGGCAGAACACAACATGGCGAAGACCATCGGCATCGACCTGGGCACGACGAATTCGTGCATGGCCGTGCTCGAGGGCGGCGAGCCGACCGTCATCCCGAACGCCGAGGGCGGGCGCACCACGCCGTCCGTCGTCGCGTTCACGAAGGACGGCCAGCGACTCGTCGGCGCTCCGGCACGGCGGCAGCAGGTCACGAACCCGACGAACACGATCTTCTCGATCAAGCGCTTCATGGGACGCAAGTTCGACGAGGTCACGGAAGAGATGACCATCGTCCCGTACGAGGTCGTCAAGGGCCCGAACGACGACGTGCGCGTGAAGGCGGAGGGCAAGGACTACGCCCCGCCGGAGATCAGCGCGATGATCCTGCAGAAGCTCAAGCAGGACGCGGAGAGCTACCTCGGCGAGACCGTGGCGGACGCGGTCATCACCGTCCCCGCGTACTTCAACAACGCGCAGCGCGAGGCGACGAAGGACGCCGGCAAGATCGCCGGCCTCAACGTGCTCCGCATCATCAACGAGCCGACCGCGGCTGCACTCGCGTACGGGCTCGACAAGGAAGGAACCGACCAGACGATCCTCGTCTTCGACCTCGGCGGCGGCACGTTCGACGTGTCGGTGCTCGAGCTCGGCGAGGGCGTGTTCGAGGTCAAGTCGACCGCGGGCGACAACCACCTCGGCGGC
>DATFSG010000024.1:0-5131 GCA_035262765.1 Gaiellaceae bacterium
CTCCTCGTCGCCGAAGACTGCCGCCGCAAGGAGGTTGAGAAAGCCGTGCTCGCCCGCGTCGGTCGGGTACGCATGATGGAGTCCGGCCGTTGCCTTGAAGACGAGACCGCGCGAACGGCAGCCGCGGATGAAGTCCGCCAACTCTTCCGCGGTCGGCACGCGCTCGCCGCCGCAGCGGATCTTCGCTCGCAGCCCGCGCGCAGCCACCTCGTCGAGCGGCACTCCCTCGAGGTAGACCGCGTCGTCGTGGCGCTCGGTCCCGCTCTCGACCAGCGCGAGCGCGCGATGCTCGTCCTGCGGCAGCTCGGCGATCCCGCCGGCCGGCCAGACGAGACGGCCGAGCATCCACGCCTGCTCGCTCTCCCGCGCACGCCGGTCCTCGTCCAGCGCCTCGCCCGGCGGCAGGCTCGCCGGCGGGAACATCGGCGCATGGTCGAAGAATCTCGTCAAGAGCGCGCGGCGGGCGTCGTCCGGCATCCGGCGGGAGGCTACACTCGGCCCGGGCCAGGCCCCGTGCAGTGGGAGCCTGCGAACCGCGTCAGATCCGGGAGGAAGCAGCGCTAAGTAGTCCCTCTCAGGTGTGTGGTGTGCCTGGCCCATTTGCCCGCTTCGCCCGCTCCGCCTTCGGCTCCGCTTTCCACACGCTCGATGCGAGCGGCTGCGCCGCTCGCCTGCTGACGGCGCTCGCCGGCGGGCCGCGTCCGCACCTGTCGGACGCGGCGACGAGCGCAAGTCCGCGCACGTCGTTCTCTGCTTGAATCGCTACGTGGCTGCTCTCTACCGGAAGTACCGTCCGCAGACCTTCGAGGACGTCGTCGGGCAGGAGGCGGTCGTCCGGACGCTGAGCAACGCGATCGGGACGGACGCGGTGCGTCAGGCCTACCTCTTCGCCGGCCCGCGCGGCACCGGCAAGACCTCGATGGCGCGCATCCTTGCCAAGTGCCTCAACTGCGCGCAGGGGCCGACGACTACGCCCGACGGGACGTGCCACGCGTGCCGCACGATCGCAGCCGGCACCTCCCTCGACGTGATCGAGATGGACGCCGCCTCGCAGCGCGGCATCGACGACATCCGCGAGATCCGCGACCGCGTCGTCCTGCAGCCGGTCGAGGGGCGCTACAAGGTCTACATCCTCGACGAGGCGCACCAGCTCACGGACGCCGCCTGGAACGCGCTCCTGAAGCTGATCGAGGAGCCGCCGCCGCATCTCGTCTTCGTCTTCTGCACGACCGATCTCTCGAAGGTGCTGCCGACCGTGCGCTCGCGCTGCCAGACGTTCGTCTTCCAGCGGCCGCGCCTGCAGGACCTCGTCAAGGTGCTGCGTCAGATTGCGGACGCCGAGGGGATCGACGCGCCGGACCAGGCGCTCGCGCTCGTCGCCCGCAGCGGTCGTGGCGCGTACCGCGACGCGGTCTCCACGCTCGACCAGCTCGCGTCCGCGACCGGCAACCAGGTCACGGTGCAGGCCGTGCTCGAGCTGCTCGGCACGGTCGAGGAAGAGGCGCTCTTCCGGCTGTGCGACCTCGTGATCGACCGCGACACGGCCGGCGCACTCACCTATCTCGAGGAGCTCGCGGAGCGAGGCCACGATCTCGGCCGCCTCGTCCTCGACCTGATCGAGCACCTGCGGCAGATCATGCTCGCGCAGCATCTCGGCGACGTGCCCGAGGCGGCCGCGTCGAGCGCGGAAGCCCGGGAGCGCCTGAAGGCGCAGGCGAATCAGCTCGAGGAAGCCACCGTCCTGCGGCTGGTCGACCTGCTCGCGGTCGCAGTCGACGACATGCGCCAGGGTGGCGATCCCCGGCTCCCGCTCGAGCTCGCACTCGTCAAGGTGACGCGGCCCGCCAGCGACCTCTCGCGCGAGTCGATCGCCTTCCGACTCGAGCGGCTGGAACAAGGAGCTCCTGCTCCTGCCCCCGCGCTGACAGCACCGGCATCCCCTGCCGCTCCGGTCGCCGCCGAGGAAACTGCCTCGGAGCCCGAGCCGGTTCCCGTCCCGGTCGGAGCGCCCGGCCTCGAGCTCTCCCAGCTGCAGGAGGCCTGGGCCCGTCAGATCCTCCCGGCCGTGGAGGAGCGCGGCGGCATCCCGACTGCGTCACTGCTGCGCGAGGCGCATCCGGCGGACCTGAGCGGCGACACGCTCACGCTCGAGTTCCCGCCGAGCGCCCAGTTCCACCTCGACCTCGTCCGCGAGCCGAAGAACTCCGGCCTGCTCGCCGACGCCCTCTACGACGTCACCGGCCGCCGGCTCGAGCTCGTGTTCCAGGTCGGCGAGGCGCGCGAGACACCCGCGGCCGACGAGGAGCCGGCGGGCGAGGAGCGCATCTTCGAGCTCTTCCAGGAGCAACTCGACGCCCGCGAGCGGGAAAACTAGGGCGATGTCCTCTTTCGACATGGACAAGCTGATGCAGCAGGCCGCGCAGATGCAGGAGCAGATGGCGCGGATGCAGCAGGAGGCGGAGCAGGAAACCGCGCAGTCGTCGGTCGGCGGCGGTCTCGTGAAGGTGACGGCGAACGGAGCCGGCGACGTCGTCGCGATCGAGATCTCCCCCGACGCGATCGACCCGGACGATCCGGAGGCGCTCGCCGACCTCATCCTCGCCGGCGTGAACGAGGCGCTGCGCTCGGCGCGGGCGGGCGTCGAGGCGAAGGCGCAGCAGATGCTCGGCGACATGGGTCTCGGCGGCCTCGGGCTTCCCGGGCTCGGCGAGTGAGCACGCCGCCACCGCGGCGGAGCGTGCGCGGCCGGTACATCTTCTCGAACTGGCTCTGGGCGTTGATCGTGCTGGCCCTGATCGGCGTCGTGATCTGGGGCTGGGCGTTCGATTTCAGCCCGCATTAGCGCCCTGACCCGTCCGGAGTGGACGAGTACCCTCAGGGCGCATGCTGAGCCCCTCCGTCGAGAATCTCGTCGCGCAGCTGACGCGCCTGCCGGGCATCGGCAGCCGCACCGCGCAGCGGCTCGCGTTCCACATCCTCCAGACCCAGAAGGAGGAGGCGCTCGCGCTTGCCGGCGCGATCGAGGAGGTGAAGGAGCGCGTCCGCTTCTGCCGGGACTGCGGCAACCTCACCGAGGACGAGCTGTGCGCCATTTGCCTCGACGCGCGGCGCGACCGCACCACGATCTGCGTGGTCGAGCAGCCCGTCGACCTCGTCTCGCTGGAACGGACGGCGGAGTACCGCGGCCTGTACCACGTGCTCGGCGGTGCGCTCTCGCCGCTCGACGGCGTCGAGCCCGAGCACCTGCGGATCGACGAGCTCATGCACCGCGTGCAGAGCAACGGCGTGGTCGAAGTCGTCCTCGCCACGAACCCGAACGCGACGGGCGAGGCGACCGCGTCCTACCTCGCGGGACGCCTGCGCGACCGCGTGCGCGTCACGCGCCTCGCGAGCGGGCTGCCGGTGGGCGGCGACCTCGAGTACGCGGACGAGGTCACGCTCGGCCGCGCGCTCGCCGGCCGCCGGGAGATGTAGTAGTGGCGACGACGCAGTTCGAGACCGTCCCAGAGGTTGCCGCCGACGACGCGGCGCGCGGCCCCGACGTCGTGGTGATGAAGTTCGGCGGAACCTCGGTCGCGGACACGGAGAAGATCAAGGAGGTCGCACGCCGCCTCGTGCGCGCCCGCGACGAGGGCCGGCGCGTGGTCGGCGTCCTCTCGGCCATGGGCGACACGACGGACGAGCTGATCCGGCTCGCACACGAGATCTCCGCACGCCCGCACCCGCGCGAGTACGACATGCTCATCTCGGTCGGCGAGCGGATCTCGAACTCGCTCTGCGCGATGGCCGTCCACGACCTCGGCCACGAGGCGATCTCGCTCACCGGCTCGCAGGCCGGCATCGTCACCGACACAGTCCACGGCAAGGCGAAGATCGCCGAGGTGCGGGCGACGCGCATCAACGACGCGCTCGACGCCGGGAAGATCGTGCTCGTCGCCGGGTTCCAGGGCGTCTCGGCCGACTCCCACGACGTGACGACGCTCGGCCGCGGCGGCTCGAACCTCACGGCTGTCGCGCTCGCGGCGGCGCTCGGCGCGGGCGCCTGCGAGATGTACACCGACGTCGAGGGCGTCTTCACCGCCGACCCGCGCCTCGTCCCGCACGCGCGCCGTCTCGCGGCAGTTACCTACGAGGAGATGCTCGAGCTGTCGGCGAGCGGCGCAAAAGTGCTGCAGCTACGCTCGGTCGAGTTCGCGCGCAACCACGACGTGCGGCTGCAGGTGCGGTCGACGTTCTCCGATGCCGAGGGAACGTGGATCGTCGACGAGGAGGATCCCGTGCTCGAGAAGGCGATCATCAGCGGCGTCGCGCACACCGACTGCGAGCCACTCTTCCGCGTGCGGCGGATCGGCGCGGCTCGGTTGTTCGAGCGGCTCGCGGCGGCGAACGTCAACGTCGACACGATCCTCCAGGTCTCGAGCGACGAGATCGTCTTCAGCGCTCCCGTCGAGGATCGCGGCGCCTGCGAAGAGCTGCTGGGCGCGCTCGACGTCGAGTGGTCGATGCGCGACGACCTCGGGAAGGTGAGCCTCGTCGGCGCCGGCATGAAGAGCCACCCGGGCATCGCCGCGCAGGCTTTCGCGACGCTCGGCGGCATCGGCGTCGAGCCCGAGGTCATCTCCACCTCGCCGATCAAGATCGCTTGCCACGTCCGCACCGAGGACGTCCCGAAGGCCGTCGCAGCGCTGCACGACGCGTTCGAGCTCGGAGCGGCGTGAACAGCCCCCAGGACGCCCGCATCGGCGTCGTCGGCGCGACCGGCGCCGTCGGCACCGTGACGCTCCGGCTCCTGCGCGAGCGCGGCTACGCCAACGTCCGCGCCTTTGCCTCGGCGCGCTCTTCGGGCCGCGAGCTCGACGGCGGGCTGACGGTCGAGGAAGCCACTGCCGACGCGCTGCTCGCGGGAGGGCTCGACCTCGTCCTCTTCTCGGTCGGCACGACCGCGTCCCGCGAGCTCGTGCCCGACGCGGTCGAGGGCGGCGCGCTCGTCGTGGACAAGTCGAGCGCGTATCGGCTGACGGACGGTTATCCGCTCGTCGTGCCCGAGGTGAACGGCGACCGAGCGCGCGAGGCGATCGCGACCACCCGGGTCGTCGCCAACCCGAACTGCTCGGCGATTCCGCTCACCTGC
>DATFSG010000025.1:0-3283 GCA_035262765.1 Gaiellaceae bacterium
CGGGATCGCGGGCGTGCCGATCGGCGACCTTTTCGCCCTGGCGAATGCGATCGCCGGGATGGTGGGAGGAGCCGTGACGATCGAGGACGCAGCCCGCCGCGTGCTCGCCTTCTCGACGCTCGGCGACCAGGAGATCGACGCCGCGCGCCGTCGCTCGATCCTGGGCCGTCAGGTTCCCGACTCGCCGGGAATGCGGAAGCTGTACCGGCGTGTACTGGAGACGGACGGCGTGATGACCGCCGACCACGATGCGCTGCGCGAGGTTCTCGAGGGAGAGCTCGACGAGGTGGAGGACCTCGATCCTCGTTCGGCGGTGGCGATTCGCGCCGGCGGCCGGATGATCGGGTCGATCTGGGTCGATCACCCGGTTGCTCCCCTCGGGGAGGAGGCATTGCGTGCCCTGACGGAGGCGGCGCGGATCGCGGCGCCGCACGTGATCCAGGCGCGGGCCGCGCGCGACATCGAGCGCCGGATACGCGGCGAGATGCTCCTGGCGGTTCTCGAAGGGCGGGCCTCGGCCGAGGAGAATGCGACGCGCCTCGGGTTCGCGTCCGCTGCGCACTTCACCGTGCTGGCCTTCTCCGCGGCGGGGGGCGACGAGATCGACCAGTTCGAACGCGAACGGCTCGTCGACCTCGTCGGCGTGTACTGCGAGGCGCTGCACGGCCCGAGCGGCGCGATCTCGATCGGCGAGAACGTCTACGCCCTCTTGCAGGTGGACGAGAGATCAGAGCGAGAGCGTGTGCTGCGCGTGGCGCGGGAGACGCAAGGTCACGCGGGGGCCAGGATCGGCGGCGGCATCCTCGCCGCGGTGAGTTCGACCGTGGACAGCCTCCGGGAGGTGGCGACGGCGAGACGGGAGGCGGAGCGAGTGCTCGACGTGCTCCGCTCCGGTCGCGGCGCTCAGACGCTTGCCACGGTCGACGACGTCCGGAGCCAGGTCATCCTCCTGGAGCTGAAGGAGCTCACGGCCGAGCACTCGAGCCTGACGCGCGGGAAGCTCACTGCAGTCGTCGATCACGATGCGGAGCGCGGTACGCAGTACGCGCTCACGCTGAAGGCGTATCTCGATGCGATGGGCGATGTCGTCGGAGCGGCCAAGCGGATCTCGGTGCACCCGAATACGTTTCGCTACCGGCTGCGGCGGCTCGTCGAGCTTTTCGGCATCGACGTGAAGAACGCCGACGAGCGCCTCGTGCTCGAGCTGCAGTTCCGGCTGCTAGGCGACGACGTTCTCTGACGCGCGTTCCGTCACGACCGAGGTCGTGAGCTCGTCGAGAATCTCGGGGATCGGCGTCACGCCGAGGCCGGGTCCCTGCGGAACCTCGAGCCGGCCGTCGCGGAGGACGAAAGGCTCGGTGATGTCCTGTGCGTAGTAGCGGCCCGAGGCGGAGGTGTCGCCGGGCAGCGTGAAGTTGGGAAGCGCGGCCAGCGCGACGTTCGCCGCGCGACCCAGACCGGTTTCGAGCATCCCGCCGCACCAGACCGGGATGCCGTTCTCCGCGCAGACGTCGTGCACTCGGCGCGCCTCGAGGTAGCCGCCGACCCGGCCGGCCTTGATGTTGACGACACCGCAGGCCCCGAGCGCGATGGCGTCGGCGGCCGAGCGGGCCGAGATGATCGACTCATCGAGACAGATCGGCGTCCGGACGAGGCGCGCGAGCTCGGCGTGGCCGCGCACGTCGTCCTCCGCCAGCGGCTGCTCGATGAGCAGCAGGTCGAACTCGTCCAGCTTCGCCAGCTGAGCGGCGTCGTCGAGCGTGTAGGCGGTGTTGGCGTCGACCTGGAGCAGGATCTCCGGAAACCGCTCGCGCACCGCCCTGACGGACTCGACGTCGTGGCCGGGCTCGATCTTGAGCTTGATACGGCGGTAGCCGTCCGACAGGTAGCCGCTCACCACATCGACGAGCTCGGCCGGATCCTCGTGGATGCCGACCGAGACACCGCAGTCGACCTCGCTGCGCACCGCGCCGAGGTAGTCGCCGAACGAGACGCCGGCGCCTCGCAGCTCGGCATCGAGGACAGCCATCTCGAGCGCCGCCTTCGCCATCGGGTGACCGTGGAACGGGCGGAGGATCTCGGCGATCTGGTCGGCGGCGACGTCGCCCGCCTCGAAGAGCCGTGGCAGCAGATGGCGGCGGATGACGTCCTCGGCTCCGTCGGTGTACTCGGAGGAGTAGAGCGGCCGGGACATGGCCACGCACTCGCCCCAACCCTCGGCATCGCCGGTGACGACTCGCACGAGGAGGATGTCGCGCTGGTGCTCGACGCCGAATGACACCCGAAACGGGGCGATCATCGGGATGCTGATTCGGCGGAGGTCGACTGCTTCGATCTTCATCGGCTCAGGAGGAGCCAGCCGTCACGCGTGATCGCCTCGCCCCGATACCCGTTCGCGAGTGCGGTGCCGACTGCGACCCGAACCGCTTCGCGCCACGCGTCTGCCTGGCCGGGATCGCTGCTCCGGAGGCTGACGATGTCGTCGGGAATCGAGACCAGCAGCGTGTCGACACGAGAGGGCGTCGTGACCGGAAACCCGTCGGGGCCGGGGGAGACCACGACCGCTCCGGGCCGCAGCACGGTCTCGAGCGGAGGCTGATCGGCTGCCTCGACCACGCGAGGCGACGCGAGCTCCCAGTGGAGGAGCACGCGGTCGCTCGCGCCGTCGCCGTTGACCCCATCCAGCAACGGACCGTAGAAGTCCGGGTAGTAGTCGACGACGGTCGCGCCGAGCTTGCAGAGGTTGAAGTACAGGTTGCGACGCACGAGCGGATCTGCCGTCCAACGGATGCTCGAGGTGCCGCGCGCGAGCGCCCAGGCGCGTTGGAACTGCTTCAGCGCGAAGCCGAGCGACTTGTTCTGCAGGCGCGGGTCGACTCCGGTGATGTGCGAGTGCAGGTGGAAGTGCTCGTCTTCCTGGCCCCAGAAGGCGATCGAGACGCCGACGATCTCGGCGTCGCTGAATGCGCCGGCGACGAAGTTGCCGGCGTGTGCGAGAGCACGGAGCAGGGCTGCCGGTGCCTTGGGGTCGTCGTCGCTCCAGATGTGGCCGACGAGGCGCGAGGCGGACTCGAATTCGGCGACCGAGTCGAGCAACCGGATTTGCACGCCGGCATGGTCCGCCGCGGACTGCGCCGTCGCCGCCGCGCTTGCGGCGAGCTCAGGCGAGTAGTTGCTCGTTGCGGTCTGTAGGTCGGCCACCCGGTCTCGGATGGTTCCACGCGTGTCGGCCCTACGGCATCGTGGGCCCGAACAACACTTGCGCTCGAAACTGGTTCGAACC
>DATFSG010000026.1:0-10328 GCA_035262765.1 Gaiellaceae bacterium
GCCTCGACCGCGGTGAGCTGCTGTTCGTTCAGGTCGTACGCGCTCATGCGCGCTCGATCCGGCACATCGGCCAGAGGTCGCACCACGTCGGGCAGTCGCCGCCGCGCGGGTCGTGGTGGACGTCTCCCTCCTGGATCCGCCCGGCGAGCACCGTCGCGGTTTCCCGCGCCGACTCGACGACGCCCCAGAACGCCTCCTCGTCGAGGTAGTCGTTCTTCACGTAGCCGGGCAGCGTTTCGGCGTCCTCGGCGCGGACGAGGCCACGCGCCCGACGGGTGCCTGCGAGCGGCCGGTAGAGGCCGCCGAGCGGCTCGAGCCCGACGAGGTCGCGGAGGACGAGCATGTAGAGCGGGACCTGGAGCCGCAGCTCCTTCTCGATCTCGGCGGCCGAGTGGGCGTGCTTGCCGGACTTGTAGTCCTGCACGATCCCGCGGGCGCCGAACGGATCGACGTCGATCCGGTCGATCTTGCCCGAGAGCGTCAGCCCGGGCGCGAGCTCGAGGCCGCGCTGAAGCTCCGGCGCCGCCCGCTCGTTCCCGAACGCGACCTCGAAGCGGCGAGGCACGAGCGAGAGACCCGATTCGCACTCCTCCTCGACGACCGCCTCGAGGTCGCGCCACAGGCTCTGGTCGAGCTCGCGCAACTGCATGTCGGTGAGCTCCATCCGCACGCCGCCGATCGCGTCGTCGAGGCACTGCCGCATCAGCCGCTTCGCGTCGTCGACGTTGGACGCTTCCAGCTTCTCGACGCCGAGCTCCGCGGGGACGCGGGTGAAGAAGCGGAACAGGGCCGTGTGCGCCACCGAGCCGCGCTGCATTGCGTCCGGCTCGGCGTCGATCGTCCGTGGCGAGAGGAAGCGCTCGACAAACCAGGCGGAGGAGCAGTCCGCGAAGCGCTCGAGCTCGGTCACCGCGAAGGACGTGCGCGAGCCGAACTGCTGGAGCATCACGGGACTCGTGATGCGCGTCGGCCGGTGGAAGGCGGCCTCGGCGCGCTCGAGCCTCCGTCCCCAGCCGTTTGCGCGGGCGAGCGCCTCGGCCGCCTCCGCGTCGTGCGCGGCCAGCTCGGCCAACGCGCGCAACCGCTCGCGCTCGGTCGGGGCCTCCTCGAGCGGCCAGGTCAGAGCGGAGAGCGGGCGCCGGCGTGTCCAGCGCCGCACGTCGTCGGCGTCGAAGAGCGACTGCACGTCGTGCCAGAACGGACTCGCCTCGCGCGGGCTTCCGTCATCGTCCGCGGCCTCGCGCACGAGGTAGAGCCGCTGCGAAGCGCGCGTGCACGCGGTGTAGAAGAGGTAGCGGTCGTTCTCGACCGGATCTGGCCGCGTGAGCCGCGCGCCCCGCTCGTCGAGCGCGCGCCGTGCGTCGTCGTCGAGGAACGGCGAGCCGCTACCGCGCCGGGGCAGGCTCCCCTCCTCCAGCCCGAGGACGAAGACGGCGTCGAAGCGGCGCGTGCGGGCGCGCGAGAGGTCGACCACCGCGACGCGGCCAGCGTCGTCACCGCTGCGGCGGGGCAGCGCGGCCCGTTCGATAGCAGCGAGGACGTCCTCGCGTCTCAGCTCCCCGCTCAGCTCCTGCCAGCCTTCGAGCTCGCCGAGGAGACGTCGCAGTGTCTCGTAGGCCCGGAGGTCGAGCCGGCTCGCAGCATTCGCCGGCGGCTGCTCGAGGCCGTACGCGTTGCGGAGCATTCGCTCGGCGAGCTCGCGCACCGCCTCGACGGGATCGGCCGCATCGCGTAACTCGGCGAGCGCCGGCAGCGGCCCTTCGCGCAGCCGCTCGGCCTCCTCGACCACGCGCTCCGGAGCCTGGACGGCGCGTCCGCGGAGCCGCCCCTCGACGAAGTCGACCGACCGGCGCTCGAGCCCCGAGAACGGCGAGCGGAGGAAGCGGAAGAGATCGCTGCGGGTCCCCCCTCCCCACGCGAAGCGCAGCATCGCCGCGAGGGCGTGCACGAGCGGCGTCTGGGTGAGGCGTAGCTCGCCGTCGACGGTGAAGGGAATGCCGAACGAGCCGAGGACCGTCTCGAGCGCGCCGCGAGTCCGCTCGTAGCTCGGCACGACAAGCCCGATACGCTCGGGTGGCATACCGCCCCGCGCGAGCTCGAGCACCTCCTCGCCGACCAGCTCGAGCGTGCCGCGACTACCGGCTCCCTCGAAGAAGCGAATGACCCCATCGAGCGCGGGCGTCTCCCCCGGCGCGTCGGCGAAGAGCGTCCGCTCGAGGTGCGCCAGCGCCGGTGGCGCAACCGCGGCGTAGCGCGGCGGCAGCTCCTCGACGGCACCGGATGCGAGGCCGGCGAGATCCTCGGCCGTCCGCCGCAGCGCTGCGAAGACCGGCCGTCCAGGCTCGTACGGGAGCGAGACCGTGACCTCGGTCCGCGCCGCGAGCGCTTCGAGCAGCGCCCACTCGGCGCCGGTCAGGTCCTCGAAGCCGTAGGCGAAGACCGGCTCGCGGTGCCAGGCGTCGAGGTCGGAGCGGAGGCGCTCGACCGCGTGGCTGCGCAGCAGGCCGCGATCCCAGCGCCCGAGCCGCTCGAGCTCCTCGCGGTAGCCGGCATAGAGCGCGCCGAGCTCGCCCTCGACGGCAGCGGGAGTGAGCAGCCCCTCGTCGAGCTCGCCGAGCGCCCGCTCGAGCGATTCGGCGAAGCCCGCGTGCCCGGCAGAACGCGCGTAGCCGTCGAGCTGCACGCCGCTGACGACCCGGCGGACGAGGAGTGTCTGCTCCACTCGTCCCAGCCGGCGCAGCGCGCCGTCGGAGCCGCGCGCGAGCCGGACGAATAGATCGTCGAAGGTTCCGATCGAGCCGCCGAGAAGCGCCGGGCGCCGCGCCAGGAGCTCGCGCTCGACCCGGTCGACATCCGCCCGGTTCGGCACGATGAGCACCGGCTCGAGTCCGTCGGAGGACTCGAGAGCGTCGAGATAGCGGCCGAGCAGAAGCTCGACCTTGCCCGCGTTGGCAGGGCCCGCGATGAGGCGGAGAGGCACCCGCCTACGCTAGCGCGCCAATCGGCTCGCGAGACCTTCGCGCGGACGCGCTTGTAAGCCCGCGCTCGACATGAGAAGGCACACCGACTACTCGCTCGACGGCGGGCCGTGCACGACGTACTCAGGGCCGATCTCGGGTTTCTCGACCGGCAACCACTTCGTCCAGTACGACTCGACCGACAACGTCGGGCATGTCGAGAGCGCGAAGCTGCTTGCGTTCAAGGTGGACGCGGTCAAGCCCAAGGTGACGACCACGCAGCCGGTGGACGGCGCCGCGCACAGGCTCGGCAAGGTGCAGAAGGCGAAGTACAAGTGCACGGACAACGAGTCCGGCATCGACACGTGTGTCGGCGACGTCGCGAGCGGCTCGCCGATCGACGCCTCGACCGTCGGCCGGCACACTTCACGTTCACCGGCAGTGACAAGGCCGGCAACGTGACCATGAAGACGGTCCACTACACCGTCGCCTACACGTTCAAGGGATTCATCAAGCCGGTCACGGACGAGTCGAGCTCGACGCTGAACCTCGTGCACGCCGGCGATCTAATCAAGATCGGCTTCGGCCTCAATGGCAACCGCGGGCTGAACATCGGCACGTTCAGCTCCACCCCGGTCGCGTGCCCCTCCTGGGCGCCGGACTCGATCAAGGCGGCCGGTGGAGGCGCGAGCTCCGGGCTCTCCTTCGGGGCCGGGACGGGCCACTACAGCTACGGCTGGCAGAGGATGGCCGGGTGGGCCAGCACCTGCCGCCAGTTCAGCCTGCAACTAAACGACGGAACCCCGCCGCACACGGCGGTCTTCATGTTCTTCAGCTAGCGAGCAGCGTCGTGGGGAGCGGCGAGCCGCCGCTCCCCGCTGCGCAAACTCAGGCTGTCGCCACGGACTTCGGCTTGCGGCCGCGGCGGGCTACCGCCCGGCCCGGCGTGCGGCCCGCGCAGTTGTCGCAGAGGTCCGCCTGCTTCGCCCCGCGGCGCGCGTCCGTGTACGTCACCCGCAACACAGCGCCCTTCCCCTCGTCGACCTCGTTCCCACAGCTGTCGCACACGAGCACCGTTTTACGAGCCACCGTACCCCTCCTTAACAAGGCTGATTTCCGGGAGAAACCCTACAGAAACTCGCCGTGCACTAAGCAGCGGCGCGTGCACGTCGAATTCGCCACGACCGTAGCAAGCTGAGCATGGCCTGTTCTTCCGGCGAGAGAGCTATGACGCGTGCTTTGACGACCCGCAAATGCCGGGGCGAAATCCGTCGGGATAGCGAAAGGCGCGGTTTGTTCCGACGCGGGTCGGCATCCAGGTTCCATAACGACACTAGACTGGCCCGCGATGCGCGACGAGCGGACGATCGTCGTCCTCGAAGGGGACGAGACGGGACAGGAGCTGCTGGAGGAGAGCCTCCGCGTGCTCGACCCCGACGTGATCGGCGTGGAGCTCGAGTTCCCGAGCTTCGATCTCTCGCTCGAACGGCGTCGGGAAACCGACAACGGGGTCGTCCACGAGGCCGCGGCGGCGATCCGCGAGCACGGCCTCGGCCTCAAAGCGGCGACGGTCACGCCGGAGGGGCGCGGCGACGTCGGCTCCCCGAACCGCATCCTCCGCGAGGAGATCGGCGGCAGGGTGATCGTCCGCACCGGCCGGCGGATCCCGGGTGTCGCCCCGCTCGGCGGCGTGCACGCGCCGATCTCGATCGTGCGGATGGCGGTCGGCGACGCGTACGGCGCGAAAGAATGGCGCGAGGGCGAGGGCGACGACGAGGTCGCGTTCCGCACCGAGCGCATCGAGCGCCGCATCTGCCACGCCGTCGCCGAGTTCGCGTTCCGCCAGGCCGAGCGGACCGGCGCCAAGGTCTTCGGCGGCCCGAAGTACACGGTCAGCCCGACCTACGAGGGGATGCTCAAGGAGGAGATGGACGAGGCCGCCGAGCGTCACCCGGACGTGCCCTACGAGCCGCAGCTGATCGACGCGACCTTCGCGCTCCTTCTCTCCTCCGCGGGCGACCCGCTCGTGATTCCCGCGCTCAACCGCGACGGCGACATCCTGTCCGACCTCGTCCTGCCCCTCTTCGGCTCGATCGCCGGCTCCGAGTCGCTGCTCGTCGCCTTCGAGGACGATTTCGAGCCCGCCGCGATCATGGCCGAGGCCGCACATGGCACAGCGCCGTCCCTGCTCGGCAAGAACGTCGCGAATCCGATGGCCATGATCCTCGCCGGAGCAGCGCTCCTCTCCCACGCCGGTGAGGAGGCCCAGAGCGCCGGCCGGGCGATTCGCGAGTCGTGCCTCGAAGCGGTCGCGCAAGGCGGGCGGACCGCGGACCTCGGCGGTCACCTCGGCACGAGCGAATTCACGGACGACGTGATCTCGCGCGTCCGCGCGAAGCTCGAAGTCTGGGCTGCGCTCTAACTAGCTGGCGGCAGCGCGCTGCCAGGTGTCCCAGCCGTCGGCCCAGGCCTCGACAAAGAGCTCGGCCGCACGCGGGTCGAACTGGGTGCCCGCGCCGTCCTCCACCTCGGCGAGCGCGTGCGCGTGCGTCAGCGCGCCGCGGTACGGGCGCGGGGAGATCATCGCGTCGAAGGCGTCGGCGATCGCGAGCAGCCGGGCCTCGATCGGGATCCGGCGTCCGCTGAGCCCCGCGGGATAGCCGTCGCCGTCCCAGCGCTCGTGGTGGAAGAGGACGTACGGAAGCGCGTCGTGAAAGCGCCGCAGCGGCAGCACCAACCGTGCGCCTGCCGCGGGATGGCTCCGGATCTCAGCGACCTCGTCGACCGTGAGCGGGCCGGACTTGCCCAGCAGCTGCGGCCGGATCTTGACCTTGCCGACGTCGTGCAGCGGCGCGGCCCAGCGGAGGGAGCGGATCCGCTCGCGATCCCAGCCCAGCTCCAGCGCGACGGGCTCGGCGAGCGCGGCGACCCGGTCGCCATGTCCGATGGTCTGGTCGCGCTGCTCGAGCGCGCGGGCGATGGACTGGAGCATGCCGAGACGGATTCAGCATGCGCGCCCGGACTCCTACTTCTTCCAGATTCCCCCGATGGGCGTGCCGGTGCGCGAGAAGCCGAGGCGCGGCAGCTTCCACGCCTCTTCGATTGTGCGCAGGAGGCCGTAGTGGTTCGTCGCCTTTGCGAACCTCGAGCCGCGGCGGACGGTCGGGCCGAGCGCGAGCGCCTCGATGTGGCCCCCGCCGCCCGCGTCGCTCGTCCCCTCGTCGAAGACGACGAAGACCACGCCGCCGCGCAACTCGGGCGAGCGCAGCAGCGGCACGATGTGCGCCTTCAGCCAGGCGTCGCCGGTCGCGACCGAGCAGTCGTGCATGTCGTCGCAAAGGTTCGGAACCACGAGGGAGAAGCTCGGCAGCTTGTGTCGCCGCAGATCGCCCGATAGTTGAGTGAACGGAACAACGCGATCGCGGCGCGCTCGCGAGCCGGCGATGTCGCTGAAGTAGAGGAACGGGTCGTGCTTCTTGGCGTAGCGCCCGGAGAAGGCGCCGGTGAAGCCCGGGTACGGGAGATCCTCGGCATAGGTCTTCCAGGTCCTGCCGGCGGCCGCGAGCGTGTCGGCGAGGCTGCGGGCGTGGACGACGCAGTCGGTGCAGTCGCTCGTGATCCCGTGCGTCGAGCCCGAGACGAGCGCGAGGTAGTTCGGGAGACTCGGATGGGCGACGGCGTCGTAGTTCGTCAGCGTTGCGAAGCGATGCGCGAGCGCGTTGAACGTCGGCGCGTCGGGATTCCCCGCGATCGAGGTCGCCTCCTTGTTCTCGAACACGACCACGACGACATGCGTGAAGCGCGGGATGCGCACCGGGGGCGGAGCCTTGGCCGGGATGGTCGCCTCCGCCGAGCTGCCCCCGCAGCCGGCAACCGCGAGCGCGAGGACGAGCAACGAGAGGCCGCGCCTCATGCCTCCGTCCGCCGCCGCCGCAGGTGGATCAGGAACACCACGAGGGCGATCACCACGATGATCCCGATGCCGATCCCAAGGTCCCGCTCGATCGCATCGACGACCGCCTGGCCGAGGTAGTACGAGAGCAGGCCGATCAGGAGACCCCACGCCACGGCCCCGGTCACGTTCCACACGAGGAACCGGCCGAACCGCATCTCGCCGATACCGGCCATCCATCCGATCGTCGCCCGCACGACGGGCACGAAGCGGCCGAGGAAAACGGCCTTCGAGCCGTGCTGATGGAAGAACTCCTGCGAGCGGGCGATGCCCTTGTGCGAGGCGCGCTCCAGCCGCGGCCAGCGGACAAGCAGGTCCTTTCCGTAGCGGCGGCCGACGATGTATCCGAACAGCGCGCCGAGGATGGCCGCGGCGATTGCGACGGCGATGATCGCGACGATGTTCCCGTGACCCTGCGATGCGAGCGCGCCGGCAGTGATCAGCACCGTCTCGCCGGGGATGAACGGGAGCCCGGCCACCTCGAGGAAGATGACCCCGAAGACGACCCAGAGTCCGTAGTGCTCAACGAAGTGCGTCAAGGTGCGTAGGCTATTCGCCGGATGAGGGTCGGGATCCCGCGCGAGACGACGCAAGGCGAGCGCCGTGTCGCGCTCGTTCCTGAGACGGTCGGAAAACTGGCGGCCGCAGGCTTCGAACTGGTGGTCGAAACAGGGGCGGGTGGCGCAGCTTCGTTCCCCGACGCCGCGTACAGCGAGGCCGGCGCGACCGTCGGCGACCCGTGGGAGGCGGACGGAGTCGTCAAGGTGCGCAAGCCGTCGCCGGAGGAGCGCGAGCGCCTGGACTCGGGTCAGCTGCTGATCGCCTTCCTCGAGCCGCTCTCGGACCAGGCCGGTGTCGAAGCGCTCGGCGCGCGCGGTGTAATCGCCTTCGCGCTCGAGTCGGTGCCGCGGATCACGCGCGCGCAGCCGATGGACGCGCTCTCTTCGCAAGCGACCGTGGGCGGGTACAAGGCCGCGCTGCTCGCGGCGGACCAGCTGCCGCGGTTCTTCCCGATGCTCATGACGGCCGCCGGCACGGTCCCCCCGGCGAAGGTACTCGTGATCGGCGCCGGCGTCGCGGGGCTGCAGGCGATTGCCACGGCTCGCCGGCTCGGCGCCGTGACGACCGGCTTCGACGTCCGCCCCGTGGTGCGCGAGCAGATCGAGAGCCTCGGGGCGAACTGGCTCGACCTCGGCGTGACCGGCGCCGAGGCCGAGGGCGGCTACGCGCGCGAACTGACGCCCGAGGAGATGCAGGCGCAGCAAGAGGCGCTCGAAGTACGGATCGCGGACTTCGACGCGGTGATCACGACCGCGGCGGTCCCTGGCCGGCCGGCGCCGAAGATCATCCCGGCCTCGGCCGTCGAGGCCATGCGGCCGGGCTCAGTGATCGTCGACCTCGCGGCCGACACCGGAGGCAACTGCGAGCTGACCGAGCCGGGCGAGGTCGTCGAGCGCGCCGGCGTGACGCTCGTGGGAACCACCAACCTCCCGGGCACGATGCCGTACCACGCCTCGACGCTGTACTCGCGCAACGTCCAGGCGCTGCTCCTCCACCTCGCGCCGGAGGGCTCGCTCGCCCTGGACTGGTCGGACGAGATCACGAGCGGCGCCTGCGTCGCCGGGAAGCAGGAAGGAGCCGCCGCGTGAGCCACAACACGATTCTCGTCTTCGAGGTGACCATCCTCGTGCTCGCGATCTTCCTCGGCGTCGAGGTGATCTCGAAGGTGCCGACGCTGCTGCACACGCCGCTGATGTCGGGGACGAACGCGATCCACGGGGTCGTGATCGTCGGCGCGATGATCGTGCTCGGCCAGCCCGACAAGAGCGCGTTCACGTGGATCGTCGGCTTCGCAGCTGTCGTCCTCGCCTCCGCGAACGTCGTCGGCGGCTTCGTCGTCACCGACCGGATGCTCGAGATGTTCAAGAGCCGCCAGCGGCCGAAGAACCCGGACGACGACGCGTGAGCTACAACCTCTCGAACCTCCTCTACCTGATCACGATCGTCTCGTTCATCCTGGCGCTGCGCTTCCTCTCGAACCCGGCGCACGCACGGCGAGGCAACCAGATCGGCGCCGCCGGGATGGTCTTGGCGATCATCGTGACCTGGATCAAGGTCGGCTCGACGAGCTGGTGGGCGATCGCGCTCGCGATGCTGATCGGGGGCGGCTTCGGCGCGGTCGCGGCCCGCAAGGTGCAGATGACCGCGATGCCACAGATGGTCGCGCTCTTCAACGGCGTCGGCGGCGGTGCCGCGGCGTTGATCGCGCTCGCGGAGCTGCACAGGGTGCTGCCGGAGCCGGGCACACCCACGGCCGATATCTCCCTCGGCATCGCGTTCTCCGCGCTGATCGGCTCCGTCTCGTTTGCGGGCTCGATGGTCGCCTTCGCGAAGCTTCAGGAGCTGATCGGCGGGCGTCCGATCACGTACGTGGGGCAGCAGTTCGTTAACGGCGCGCTCTTCGTCGCCGCGCTGGGCTGCTCGATCGCCCTCGTCGCCGGTGTCCAGGACCAGTGGCTGCTCTGGGTCACGATTCTGGCCTCGCTGGCCTTCGGCGTCCTGTTCGTGCTCCCGATCGGCGGCGCGGACATGCCGGTCGTGATCTCGCTGCTCAATGCGTTCACGGGCATCGCCGTCGCGCTGGGAGGCTTCGAGCTGCAGAACAACCTCCTGATCGTGGCCGGGATGCTCGTCGGCGCCTCCGGAACGCTGCTGACCCTGATGATGGCGCGGGCGATGAACCGCTCGGTCGCGAACGTCCTCTTCGGCGCGTTCGGCCAGGTCTCGGAGGCGGCCGCCGCGGTCGCCGCAGGCGACGGCGGGACCGTGCGGAGCGCTACGGCGGAGGACGTCGCCGTCATGCTCGCGTACGCACACAAGGTCGTCTTCGTGCCGGGCTACGGCCTCGCGGTGGCGCAGGCGCAGCACGACGTCCGCCAGCTCGCCGACCTGCTCGAGGCGAAGGGCGTCGAGGTCACGTATGCGATCCATCCGGTCGCTGGCCGCATGCCCGGCCACATGAACGTCCTGCTGGCCGAGGCGAACGTCCCGTACCCGCAGCTGAAGGAGATGGACGAGGCGAACCCGGAGTTCCCGCGCACCGACGTCGCGGTGATCGTCGGCGCGAACGACGTCGTCAACCCCGACGCGCGGAACAACCAGGGCTCGCCGATCTACGGCATGCCGATCCTCAACGTCGACGACGCGCAGACCGTCGTCGTCCTCAAGCGCTCGATGAACCCCGGGTTCGCCGGGATCGAGAATCCGCTCTTCTACAACCCGAAGACCGTGATGCTGTTCGGGGACGCGAAGGACTCGATCACGAAGCTGAGTGCGGACGTCAAGACCCTCTGATGCCGATCACCGGCGCGCACGTTCTTCTCTTCACCCCTGAGGCGGAAGCGCTGCGGGCAGCGCTG
>DATFSG010000027.1:0-7396 GCA_035262765.1 Gaiellaceae bacterium
ACGCGCGTCTCGTGGACGAGACGCGGCAACGGAACGCGGAGCTGGCGCTGATCAACGGCGTGCAGGACGCGATCGCGGGCGAGCTCGATCCGCAGGCGATCTACGACGCGGTTGGCGATCGAATCCAGGAGATCTTCGACGCGCAGGTCGTCGCGATCCGAACTCTCGACACCGCGACCGGGTTGGTGCATGCCCCGTACATCATCGAGCGCGGCGAGCGGTTCCAAGAAGAGCCGTGGGCGGCGGCAGGCTTCTCGAAGCACGTGCTCGAGACGCGCGAGTCGGTGCTGATCGTCGAGAACCTCGAAGCGGAGCGCGCGCGGTACGGAAGCCCCGTCCTCTCGGGCGAGGCGCCGAAGTCGGTCGTGTTCGTTCCGCTCGTCACCGGCGGCGCGGCAACGGGTGTCATCTCACTCCAGAACATCGACCGCGAGCACGCGTTCAGCGAGTCCGACCAGCAGTTGCTCGAGACGCTCGCCGGGAGCCTGAGCGTCGCACTCGAGAACGCGCGTCTCGTGGACGAGACGCGGCAACGGAACGCGGAGCTGGCGCTGATCAACAGCGTCCAGGATGCGATCGCGGGCGAGCTCGATCCGCAGGCGATCTACGACGCTGTCGGCGACAAGATTCAGGAGATCTTCGACGCGCAGGTCGTCTCGATCGTGACCCTCGACGAGGGGACGGGGCTCCTGCACGACATGTACATCGTCGAGCGCGGCGAGCGCCTGCAGTCGCAGCCGTATTCGCCGCCGGGCATTTCGCAGGAGGTGCTCGAGAGGCGCGAGCCGGTCCTGCTCAACGAGGACCTCGCCGCCGAGATGGAGCGACGCGGGAGCTACGTCGTCGTCGGCGAGGCACCGAAGTCGGCTCTCTTCGTCCCGCTCGTCGCCGGCGGCAGGTCGACCGGCCTGATCTCGCTCCAGAACCTCGATCGCGAGCATGCGTTCGGCTCGTCTGACCAGCAGCTGCTCGAGACCCTCGCGGGGAGTCTCAGTGTCGCGCTCGAGAACGCACGACTGGTGCACGAGACGAGGCAGCGGAACGCGGAGCTGGCGCTGATCAACGGAGTGCAGGACGCGATCGCTGGCGAGCTCGAGCCGCAGGCGATCTACGACGCCGTGGGCGACCGGATCCACGAGATCTTCGATGCGCAGGTCGTCTCGATTCGAACGCTCGACGAGACGGCCGGAGTCCTGCAATACCCCTACATCCTCGAACGGGGCGAGCGACTGGCGGGGGAGCCGGCTCCGGTGGCCGGGTTCTCGAAGCATGTGCTGGAGACGCGAGAGTCGCTGCTCCTCAACGAGGACCTCGACTCGGAGGCAGAGCGCTACGGGAGCATGATCGTGGCCGGCGAGAGCACGGAGTCGCTGCTGTTCGTGCCCCTCGTGACGGGCGGTAAGGCGACCGGTCTGATCGCACTCGAGAACATCGATCGGCAGCACGCCTTCAGCGAGTCGGATCAGCAGTTGCTGGAGACGCTGGCCGGGAGCCTCAGCGTGGCGCTGGAGAACGCGCGGCTGGTGCACGAGACGCGGCAGCGGAATGCGGAGCTGGCGCTGATCAACGGCGTGCAGGAGGCGATCGCGGGCGAGCTGGATTCGCAGGCGATCTACGACGCGGTCGGCGACAGGCTCCGCGACGTCTTCGACGCCCAGGTCGTTTCGATCATCACCTACGACGAGGCCACGGGGCTCGCGAACCTCCCTTACATCATCGAGCGCGGTGAGCGGTTGTACGTGGAGCCCAGGGCGCCGGCCGGTTTTTCGAAGCACGTGCTCGAGACGCGCGAGTCGCTGCTGATCGTCGAGAACGCCATCGCCGAGGCCCGACGGTACGGGAGCCCGACCGTGGCAGGCGACGAGACGAAGTCGGTCCTCTTCGTCCCGCTCGTCACCGGTGGCAAGGCGACCGGTGTGCTGTCACTCCAGAACGTCGATCGCGAGCACGCTTTCGGCGAGTCCGACCAGCAGCTGCTGGAGACGCTGGCCGGGAGCCTGAGCGTCGCGTTGGAGAACGCGCGGCTGGTGCAGGAGACGCGGCAGCGGAACGCGGAGCTGGCTCTGATCAACGGCGTGCAGGACGCGATCGCGGGCGAGCTCGACCAGCAGGCGATCTACGACGTCGTCGGCGACAAGATCAAAGAGGTCTTCGACGCCGACGTGATGATCCTCATGCTCGACGAGACGACCGGGCTGGCCCACGTGCCCTATTGCATCGAGCGCGGCGAGCGGCAGCAGTGGCAGCCGATGGTTCCCACCAGCTTCACCAGCCACGTTCTCGAGACACGCGAGTCGGTGCTGATCACCGAGGACATGGTCGGGGAGGTCGAGCGGAGGGGCGTCGAGGTGAAGGTTCTCGGCGACGCGCCCAAGTCAGCCTTGTTCGTCCCACTCGTCAGCAGCGGCAAGGCGATGGGCACGATCTCGCTCCAGAACGTCGATCGCGAGCATGCGTTCGGCGAGTCGGACCAGCAGCTACTGGAGACTCTCGCGGGCAGCCTCAGCGTCGCGCTGGAGAACGCGCGGCTGGTGCACGAGACGCGGCAGCGGAACGCGGAGTTGGCGCTGATCAACGGTGTGCAGGACGCGATCGCGGGGGAGCTCGATTCGCAGGCGATCTACGACGCGGTCGGCGATCGGATCCGCGAGGCCTTCGACGCGCAGGTCGTCTCGATCGCGACGGTCGATGAGGCGGAAAGTCTGATCCAGTACCCGTACCTGATCGAGCGCGGCGAGCGACTGCGAGCCGAGCCGCGGCCGCTGGCCGGGTTCGCAAGGCACGTGCTCGAGACGCGCGAGCCGCTGCTCATCACCCAGGATCTGGACGCCGAGTCCGAGCGGTACGGAAGCGAGGTCGTGGCCGGCGAGCGGCCGAAGTCGGTTCTCTTCGTGCCGCTGGTCGCCGGCGGAAAAGCCGCCGGCGTGATCTCGCTCCAGAACATCGATCGTGAGCACGCGTTCGACGAGGACGACCAGCGCCTCCTTACGACCCTGGCGGGCAGCGTCACCGTCGCGCTCGAGAACGCACGCCTCGTGCAGGAGACACGGCAACGCGTCGGTGAGCTGGCGACCGTCAACAGCGTCGGTCACGCGTTGGCGTCGCAGCTCGACCTCGACGGGCTCATCGAGCTCGTCGGCGAGCAGGTTCGCGAGACGTTCGACGCCGACATCGCCTACGTCGCATTGCACGACGAGGCCGCCGGGCTGGTCGAGTTCGCGTACTACTGGGAGAGCGGCGAACGCAGGCCCGAGGCGGCGATGAAGTACGGAGAGGGTCTGACTTCCCAGATTCTCGAGTCACGCGAACCGCTCCTCCTCAACCGGCGAGAGCAGCACGAGGGGTCGGCGATCTTCGGCACACCGTCTCTGTCCTACCTCGGCGTTCCGATCCAGGTCGGTACCAGGGCGATAGGCGTGATCAGCGTCCAGAGCATCGACGAGGAGGGACGGTTCGGCGAGGCCGACGCCCGCCTCCTCGCGACCATCGCCGCCAACGTCGGCGTTGCCATCCAGAACGCACGGCTGTTCTCCGAGATCGAGCGCCAGAAGCAGTACTTCGAGATGCTCGTCGAGGTCAGCCCGGCCGCCGTCGTCGTCATGGACGGTGACGAGCGCGTGACGGGGTGGAACCCCGCGGCCGCGACGCTCTTCGGTTACACGAGCGACGAGGCGATCGGCCGCACGATCGACGAGCTCGTCGTCCCGGACGATCTCAAGGCTGAGAGCCGTGATGTCACCGTCGAGGCGCTCGGCGAGGGGCGGACCCGTCGCATCACCCGGCGCTCGGCCAAGGACGGCGCGCTCCTCGACGTCGAGATGGAGCTTGTCCCCCTCCGCTTCGACGGTGGCAACGCAGGCTTCTACGCGATCTACCACGACATCACCGAGCTCCAGCGTGCCCGCCAGGAGGCAGAGGCCGCGACGCAGGCGAAGAGCGCCTTCCTCGCCACGATGAGCCACGAGATCCGGACGCCGATGAACGCCGTGATCGGCATGAGCGACCTGCTGCTCGGCACCGAGCTGACGGGCGAGCAGCGCGAGTTCGCGGAGGTCGTCCGCACGAGCGGCGACGCGCTGCTGCACGTGATCGACGACATCCTCGACTACTCGAAGATCGAGGCCGGCAAGCTCGATCTCGAGCGCGAGCCGTTCAACCTGCGCGACTGCGTCGAAGGCGCGCTGGACATCGTCGCGCCGCGCGCGTGGGAGAAGGAGCTCGAGCTTGCCTGTCTCATCGACGAGACCGCTCCCTCCGGCATCCTCGGCGACGAGGCCCGCCTGCGTCAGGTGCTGCTGAATCTCCTCTCGAACGCGGTCAAGTTCACGGAGGCCGGCGAGGTCGTCGTGCTCGTGGACGCAGAGGAGACCGGCGGGGGCTCCCACCGGGTCGAGCTCGCCGTCCGCGACACGGGCATCGGGATCCCGGCCGACCGCATGGACAAGCTCTTCACGTCCTTCAGCCAGGTGGACGCCTCGACGACCCGGCGCTTCGGCGGCACGGGCCTCGGCCTCGCGATCTCGAAGCGCCTGGTCGACCTGATGGGCGGCACGATCTCGGTGGAGAGCGAACAGGGCCAGGGATCGACCTTCCGCATCTCGCTCCCTGCCACCGCGGCCGACGTGCCGGCGAGGATCGCGTTCGACGACGGCCTCCCTCACCTGGCCGGCAAGCGCATTCTGATCGTCGACGACAACGCGACGAACCGTGAGATCGTCACCCGGCACGCGCGCTCCTGGCAGATGGAGCCCGTCGCGCTCGAGCGGCCGGTCGACGCGCTCGAGCTGATCGCGAAGGGCGAGCCGTTCGACATCGCCGTGCTCGACATGATGATGCCGGACATGGACGGGCTCGCCCTGGCGGGAGAGATCCGCCAACAGCGGAGCGAGTCCGAGCTGCCGCTGCTGCTCCTGACCTCCCTGGGGAGGCTGCCGCAGCTGCAGACCGGGGGAGTCTTCTCCGCGCAGCTCTCGAAGCCGCTCAAGGCATCGCAGCTCTACAACACGCTCCTGCAACTGCTCACCGCCGGCCGGGTCGGCGAGGAAGAGGTCGAGGCTGTGACAGACGGAAAGCGCGCGAGGTCGGCGTTGCGCATCCTGCTCGCCGAGGACAACGCGATGAACCAGAAGGTTGCCCTGCGACTGCTCGAGCAGCTTGGGTACCGCGCGGACGTGGCGGGGAACGGGCGCGAGGCGATCGACGCGCTCGAACGGCAGCCGTACGACGTGGTGCTGATGGACGTCCAGATGCCGGAGCTCGACGGTCTCGACGCCACGCGCGAGATCTGCGAGCGCTGGCCGGACGAGACTCGTCCGCACATCGTTGCGATGACGGCGAATGCACTCCCGGAGGATCGCGAAGCGTGCTTCGCGGCCGGCATGAACGACTACGTGGCGAAGCCGATCCGCGCCGAGGAGCTCGTCGCGGCCCTCAAGCGTGCGAAGCCGCTCGCGAACGGCGACTTGGCGGCGGTTGGGTACGTGAGCCTCGACGACGGTGCGCTCGGGAGCCTGCGAGACCTCGGCGGCGACGAGTTCCTTGCCGAGGTGATCGACGCGTTCCTGGGGGACGCGCCGGAGCTGATCGCGACGCTCCGCCGCTCCGTCGACGAGCAAAGCCCCGAGGAGCTGCGGCGGGCGGCACACACGCTGAAGTCGAACGGCGCGACCCTCGGCGCGGAGGTGTTCGCAGAGCTGTGCCGGACGCTCGAGCATCAGGCGAAGGCGGGCGAGCTGGACGGCGCCTCGGAGCTCGTCGACCGGGTCGAGCAGGAGTATCAGGCGCTCGAGAAGGCCCTCTCCGCCCTGCGTACGGAGTCGCCCGCGTGAGCACGACCGCTTCCGCCCCGGGCAGGATCCTGATCGCCGACGACAACCGGGTTAACCGGCTCCTGCTCGCCCGAGGCCTCGAGCAGGAGGGGCACACGGTCGTTTTCGCAGAGCACGGAGGAGAGGCTCTCGAGCTCCTGCGGCAACAGCCGTTCGACCTGCTGCTGCTCGACGTCCTCATGCCCGAGCTCGACGGCTACGAGGTGCTCGCGAAGCTGAAGGACGATCCGCATCTGCGCGACATCCCCGTGGTCGTGACTTCCGCGCTCGACGAGATCGACAGCGTCGTGCGGTGCCTGGAGATGGGCGCCGAGGACTATCTGACGAAGCCGGTCAACCCGGTGCTGCTGAAGGCGCGGATCAACGCGAGTCTCGAGAAGAAGCGGCTCCGCGATCAGCAGCGGGAGCTGATCAGCAAGTTCGCAACGAAGGAAGTGGCGGACGACCTCCTCACGTCCGGCTTCGCGCTCGGCGGGCAGTACGTCGACGCTTCCGCGATGTTCTGCGACATCCGGTCGTTTACGACGATCTCGGAGTCACGAGAGCCCGCCGAGACGATCGAGCTCCTCAACGACTACTACCTGTTGATGATGGACGCGATCACCGGCGAAGGCGGGATCGTCAACCAGATGGTCGGCGATGGCCTGATGTCGATTTTCGGAGCACCCGTGCCGAGGGAGGACCATCGGCAGGCCGCCGTGGTTGCGGCGCGCCAGATGGTGGAGCTGATCCGGCTCTTCAACGAGGAACAGGCCGCGCGGGGCAAGGTGCAGATCCAGATCGGAGTCGGGATTGCGTCCGGGCGCGTCGTCGCGGGCTACACCGGCACGCACAACCGAGCGACGTACACGTGCGTCGGCGACACGGTCAACGTCGCGGCCCGTCTCGAGGCGCACACCAAGGAGCTGAGCCGCCCGATCTTGATCGACGAGAACACGCGGCAGGGCATCGCCGACGGGATTCCGGTGGAGGCCCAGGGCGACCTCATGATGAAGGGCAAGACCCAGCCGACCAAGGTGTATGCGGTGCTGGTAGACGCAGTCGTCGCCGAGACGGCCTAGCTCGCAACCCGCCCTGCCCGCGCGCGTCTAACCTCGCGGGATGCGGAGGGTGGTCGTGACCGGGCTCGGCGCCGTGACGCCGATCGGCGCCGACGCGCCGTCGACCTGGCGCGCGGCCGTGGCGGGCGAGAGCGGGATCGACTTCATCCACGCCTTCGACGCGAGCGAGTTCCCCGTGCGGGTCGCCGCGGAGGTGAAGGAATTCGATCCGACCCAGGTCGCCTCGCCGAAGGACGCGCGCAGGCTCGACCGCAACGTCCTGCTCTCGCTCGGCGCAGCGCGCGAGGCGGTCGCCGACGCGCGGCTCGACGGCGCCTACTCGCCGGACCGGGTCGGGATCCTCTTCGGCACGGCGATCGGCGGGTTCATCAAGCTCATCGAGGAGCACGACATCCTGCGGGACCGAGGGCCGGATCGCGTCTCGCCGACGTTCCTCCCGAACGTCCTCGTCGACACTGCGAGCGGCCAGCTGGCCATTGCGCTCGGTTTCCGCGGCCCGAACTACGC
>DATFSG010000028.1:0-11764 GCA_035262765.1 Gaiellaceae bacterium
CGGGATCGAGGCGAGCTCGTCACCGCCGCCGAAGGGGGTCAGCGGGCTCACGTCGTCGAACTGGAACGCGTCGTCGAGGTTGATGAACCCGGAGACGCGCGTGCCCTTGCTGGCGGTCGGAGTGATCGTCAGCGGGATCGACGCACTCTGCCCCGGCTGCAAGTAGACGGGCGCGAAGGTGCTCGTGAACCCGTTGATCGCCGTCCACAGATCCCCGGTGGACGGATTCACGGTCGAATCGAACGCCTGCGTAACCGCACTGACGTTCGCGCTCGCCGTTTCCGACGGGGCGGCGCCTGTGTAGGGCCCGATCCCGCTCGGGTTGAGCGCCCAGAGACCCGATGCGACCTCACCGCCGGCCGGGGTGATGTTGACGCTTGCACTGTCGGTGCCGCTGACGGCCTCGACGTCGGGATCGCCGAACCACGGTCCGATGTCGTAGGTGACCGGGCCGGACGCGCTGATGCTGCTCTGCACCGAGCTGGTGTCGGTCGGCACGACGTAGAACGGGAACGAGAGCCCGCCCGGCAGCGGCAGCGACATGTTCTGGTCGCTTCCGTTGACATCCGTGAGCGGCACCGTGGCCATGCTCGCCGTCCTTGGATCGAGGAAGAACGTCTCAGGCGACTGAGCCGTGTTCGTGACCGTGACGTCGAACGTGTGCGCCTGGCCCTGCATGAGCTTCATCCCGCCGTGCGGCAGGTTCGAGCCCGCGTGCACCTGGTCGAACTGGACCTGCCCGGTGAACGGCTCCGACAACTCGCCGAAACTCGAGCCAGTGATCGGCGGGAGCCAGTCGAGTGCCACGGTCCACCGTCCCGGCTCCGGATTGTCCTTGTAGAGGGTCAGGTTGCCGGTGAGGATCACGCTCGACGCCGTGCTGTTGAGCGTGAGGTTCGACGAGGAGGCGACTGCTTCTCCCTCGGGGTCGATGAGGTACGCGACGACGCCGTCGTTCGGATCGGAGAGCGCCGCGCTGACGTCGATGTCGTGCTGGCCCTTGGGCACGTCGAAGGCGTACGTGTTCGACTGGGCAGGGTTACCGCGGCCGTTGCCGCCGGTCAGGACGCCGCTGAACGAGCCTCCGTGGTGTCCGTGCCCTGCCTTCACCAGGGTGCGCACCGTGACCGGGATCGTGGTCGTCCCGTTGCCGTCAGAGAGGACGATCGACTGCGCGGTGTCGCCCGGATCCGCCGGGCTCTTCGCCGTGAACATCGCCGTCTTCGTGGCACCGGGTGCGATGGTCAGCGACCCGGGAGCGATCTTGCCCGCCGAGCCCGCGGTCCAGGTGGTGGCCTGCCACTGGATCGTCCCGCTCGTCCCCTTGTTGCCGCCGGCGTTCTTCACCGTGAAGAAGACCGCGGTCCACGTCCCTGGCATCGGGTCGGCGACCTGCATGTCGGCGAAGTTGGCGAGACCTTGCGGCACCGAGTAGCCGGCGTAGGCCCCGCTTGGGTCGTAGAGAGCCACGTGCAGCAGCGAGGTCTGGCCCGTGGCCGGATAGTTGGACGAGAAGTCGAGCCGCGAGCCCGCGCCGGTGGCCGGGACCGAGAACGTCTCCTCCTGGTAGACCTCGGTCGCGCCGCTCCAGATCTGGAACGTGTTGGCCGTCGGCGGGCCGCAGGTCGTCGACGAGGAGGGGTTCAGGCAGAACGAGCTGCTCGTGCTCGCGGCCTTGTGCGTGAGCGTCCTCGTCGAGAGGTTGACCGTCACGGGGTTGTTGCCGGTGTTCGTGATGCTGACCGGCTGCTTCGTCTGATGGTTGGGGTTCTGCGTGATGTTGATCTGGTTCGGGCCGACCAGGAGGCCGCCCTGCGGCGTCCCGCTCGCGCCGTTGATCGACTCCGCTTCCTTGACGGCCGCGCCGATGTTGAGCAGGCCTGCGCCTTGCTGCTCGGCCGGAGCGTCGATGTCGGTCGCGGTGCTCATCAGGATCTGCTTGACGAGGGCAGGCGACGGCGAGGAGCCGCCGTGCGTGTTCTGGTACGCCTGGATGACGTCCGCGGCGGCCGCGGCGGTCAACGGCGACGACTCGCTCGTGCCGCCGGTGAACTGGAACGGCGTCACCGCCCCGTTGGCGAAGCTCGCGCAGGTGCCCGCGAACTGCGCGGACGTGCTGCACTCAGCCCAGTTCGAGTCGCCCGGCGCCACGATGTCGACCGTGTTGCCCGACTGCGAGAAGCCGCTCGACGAGATGCTCGAGATGTTGTTGTTGAGCCACGTTCCGTTCGTCGCGTTCGGAACCGTGGCGTTGATGCCGCCGTACGTGAGCTGCTGGTAGGCGCGGAACGTCGTCGTCGCACCGGCGGCGATCACCTTCGGATCGTCGGAAGGCGACTGGTACGTGTTGGTGATTCCCGCGTCGCCGGTGCTCGCGACGACGGTGACTCCCGCGGCGACCGCGTCGTCGTTCGCGATCTTGGTCGCGTCGACGGCAGTGTCCGGGAACGGGTTCCCGCCGAACGACTCGTTCAACACCTTCACGCCGTGCGAGACCGCGTAGTCGATCGCCTGGATGAAGTTCGACTCCGTCGTGTCGTGCGTGTTCGAGAACACGTCGAGGCCCATGACGGTCGCGCCGGGAGCCGCTCCCGTGACCGTGATGTCACAAGGAGAGGACAACGGGTGAGCGGCATTGACGAAGGCGTTCAGGTCGTAGGTCGAGTTGCCCTGAGCCGCGATCGAGCTCGCGTCGAGGAACGACTCGCCTGCGACTTCCCCGCCCGGCGTGCCGGCGGGATCGCCGTCGAAGTGCACGTCCGTGACAACGGGGGAGCCGGTCAAGGAGTCCGACGAGGCGTACGCCGAGTTCCGCTGGAAGTCCGCGATGGCGGGGTCGATGTCGCCTGCGATGTACGCGGTCGAGACCCCGGCCCCGTCGGCACCGAGCGCCCAAGCGGCCGGTGCGTTGATCGCCGAGAGCGCCTCGGGGTCTTGTTCAGGCGACGCGGCGGTTCCGCAAATGCTCCCACCGACCGGCGCCGAGCTCGACGACAGGTTCGGTGCGAGGAGCTGCTGGGCCTGTGAGATCCCGGCCGTCGGAGCCGGAATGACCGCGTCGGGGAGGACGGCCTTCACCGCCGGGTTCTGCCTGAGCGCGGCTTCCTGCGCAGAGCTCACCGAAGCGACGACGAACGGAAAGGCGCGGCCGGCGGCCACGTGCGTCGCGCCGTGCGAGCGAAGCGTCTGGGCCAGCGGCGCCACCTCGGCCTTGACCAGCTTGGACCGGGCTGTCGAGCGCGCGGCCAGGCCCGCGGGCTTGTCGCGTAGCAGGACGATGACCTTCTTCGCCGATCCGCCGGCGAACGGCATCGTGCCGTGAACAGGAGCGACGGATCCCGAAGCCGCTCCGACGGTCAGCGCCAACCCGACCAGGACCGCGATCAGGAAGAGCGCACTCGAACCGGCAACAAGCCGGGCCGGAAGTCTCACTCTCATGTCTTGCCCCCTCTCTGCCGGCTCGCGCCGGCCAGCTCGCTCGAAGACTCGGCTTGCCTCCCCTGGGCGTCCTCGTGCGCCGACCACCGGCGCATCGCGGAACCTAGCGTCCCCAAAGAGCGATTGCAAATAACCTTTGCAATCTGAGGTCGGCTTCAACAACCGAGGAGTGGATCAACGCGGGGGCACAGGCTCCTGGGGCAGCACGCGAAACGTGAAGTGAACCTCGTGGCGCTCAGTCGCTTCGCCTTCCGGCGGTTTCCGCAGTTGCTGCGCCAGCTCGAGCACGGCGGCGACGAACTGTCGTACCTCGGCCGCTGTGGCCCACATGCGGAAGTTCCCTATCCACTGCGAGTCCTGCCACGCCAGTGGTAGTCCGTACCGGACTTCCATCCAGCGGGCCATCGCCTGTTCATCCCGCTCGACCAGGATGCTCTCGATCTGAGCGTGGGCCGCCTGGAGCTCGGCACGTTCAGTTTCGGAGGCATCGGTGGGGACCGAGTTCGGAATCACCAGGCGCTCGGACGAGCGCTGCCACCACCGCTCGCGGGCATTCCGTTGCTTGGCTTCCTCGATCATTCCGGCGCGGTGCAACGCACGTAGGTGATAGCTCGTCGCTCCACTCGACTCGCCGAGCCGGCGGGCAAGCTGTGACGCCGTCGCTGGCCCTTCGGCGCGCAGAACCTCCAACAACTGCAGGCGCAGCGGGTGGGCAAGCGCACGGAGTTGGGCAGCGTCCATCGGCCCTGTCGCAAGCAGGTCGGCCATGCCGTCAAGCCTACGACAGCCGGCCGACAACCGAGCCACGGTCGCGCGCACCTAGTGTGGCCCCGGCGGATCGAGCAATGGACGTGAGCGTTACGCGCCCGGCTCAAGCTAACCGTTGCAAAGATATTGCAAATACGCTTTGCATAGCCGGACGGGAGGTGGGTTTCGTCAGGCCCGCGCCGGTTCGAACCTGAGCTTCGCGGCCTCCGCGGGCACTGCGGTCGGGTAGTCGCCGGTGAGGCAGGCGCGGCAGAGAGCCGACGCCGGGCGCCGTGTCGCCTCGACGAGCCCGTCGTGGGAGAGATACGCCAGCGAGGTCGCGCCCACCTGCTCGCGCACCTCCTCTACCGTCCGCGTCGAGGCGATCATCTCGGACGGATCCGCGAGGTCGATCCCGTAGAAGCACTGGCCGATCACCGGCGGCGACGAGACGCGGAGATGCACCTCGGCGGCTCCGGCGTCGAAGAGCATCCGGACGATCTCGCGGGTCGTGTTCCCGCGGACGATCGAGTCGTCCACCGCGACCACGCGCTTGCCCGCCACCTCCGCGACGGGGTGGTACTTGAGCCTGATCCCCTGCCGGCGCAGCTCCTGATCCGGCTGGATGAAGGTGCGCTGGACGTAGCGGTTCTTGATCAGCCCCTCGCTGAAGGGGAGACCGAGCGCCCTCGCGAAGCCGATCGCTGCGGGCGTGCCCGAGTCGGGGATGGGGAGGACGAGGTCGGCCTCGACCGGCGCCTCCTGCGCGAGCCGCTCGCCCATCCGCACCCGCGCGTTGTGGACTTCCATGCCCTCGAGCTGCGAGTCCGGCCGCGCGAGGTAGAAGAACTCCCAGATGCACAGCGCGCCGCCGTCCGGCTGCTCGAGCGCCCGCGTCGCGTGCAGGCCGTCCGCGTCCGCGATGACGAGCTCGCCCGGCTCGACCTCGCGCACGAGCTCCGCTCCGACGAGGTCGAGCGCGCACGTCTCCGAGGCGAAGACCCAGTCGTCTCCGATCCGCCCGATGACGAGGGGGCGGAAGCCATGCGCGTCGCGGAAGCCGATCAGCCGTCCCTCCGAGAGAGCGACGATGGAGTAGGCGCCCTCGAGCCGCCGCATCGCGTTCGCGACCGCCTCCTCGAGGGGGCTCGGGTCGTTTGCGATCAGGGCCGCGATCAGCTCGCTGTCGGACGTCGTCCCGAGCGGAACGCCGGCTTCGCGCAGCTCGTCGCGCAGCTGGCCGACATTGATCAGGTTGCCGTTGTGGCCGAGGGCGACGGTGCGCGCGCGCCCGTGCTGGACGAGCGGCTGCGCATTCGCCCACGACAGCGAGCCGGTCGTCGAGTAGCGGTTGTGTCCAATCGCGACCTGGCCGCGCAGGCCGCCGAGCTTTTGCTCGTCGAAGACCTGGGACACGAGACCGAGGTCGCGGAGCCCGGTCAGTCGGCCATGCTCCGAGACGGCGATGCCTGCCGACTCCTGGCCGCGATGCTGGAGCGCGAAGAGGCCGAAGTACGTCAGCCGCGCGACGTCGCGGTCGGGTGCGTAGACGCCGAAGACTCCGCACATCGCTAGCGCACCTTCCCGATCTGGACGAAGCCACGTGAGCCGAGCCGGCTCACGCGGTCGGGCCGGCAGGCGAGGATCGCGGCGCCGCGCCGCGCGTCATAGTCCGCCGGGAGCTCGACGTCGGCCTCGGCACCGCCGCTCCAGGCTGCGGCCTCGGCGAGCGCGCCTGCGATGCCGCTGCTCCCGACGTCGTGGCAGAGAGTGAGGTGCGGTGCCGCCTTCCCGAGGAAGCGGATGAGCGCCACCTCCGCTGCGAGCGACCCGTCGGGCGACGTCGCGAGGAGAACGAGATCGCCGCCCTGCCACCGGCCTGGCACTCGCCGCACGTCGGGCACGAGCCCGACGCAGCCGACGACCGGCGTCGGCGGGATCGACGAGCCGTCCGCGTCGTTGTAGAGCGAGACGTTGCCTGAGACGACCGGGATGCCGAGCGCCTCCGCCGCCTGCGCGATCCCCTCGATCGCCTGGGCGAGCTCGTGCGCGATCTCGGGCTTCTCGGGGTTGCCGAAGTTGAGGCAGTCGGTGAGGCCGATCGGCGCGCCGCCCGCGCAAGCGACGTTGCGCGCGGCGCCGAGCGTCGCCTGAACCCCGGCGCGAAAGCCGTCGGTCTCGCCGAGCGCGGGCCCCTGCAGCGCAACGGCGAGGCCGCGCAGAGACGGACGCAACCGCAGGACGGCGGCGTCAAGTCCAGGCCGTCGCACGGTGCGCGAGCCCACGAGATGGTCGTACTGCTCGATCACCTCGGTCACGTCGAACTCGGGCCGCTCGACGCGCCGCACCGACCGCGACTCCGCCCGCTGCTCGACTTCGTAGCGCGGGCACTCGTCGGTCAGCAGTCGCGCGGGGATATCGCCCACGACCTCGCCGTCGTGGAACGCCCGCAGGTCGCCCGAGTCGGTCACCTCACCGATCTCGGTGCACGCCAGCTCCCAGCGCGCGCAAATGCCGCGCACCGCGTCGAGCATCTCCGGCCGGACGACCGCGACCATCCGCTCCTGCGACTCCGAGATCATGATCTCCCACGGCTCCATGCCCGCCTCGCGGAGCGGCACGCGGTCGAGGTGGACGTCGATCCCGACGCCGCCGGAGGCCATCTCCGAGAGGGACGACGCGAGGCCGGCCGCGCCACAGTCCTGCAGCGACTCGACGAGGCCCGACTCGACGAGCTCGAGCGAGACCTCGATCAGCTTCTTGCCGGTGAACGGGTCGCCGACCTGGACGGACGGCCGCTTGTCGGCGTCGTCGTCGCTCAGCTCGGCGCTCGCGAGCACGGACGCGCCGCCGATGCCGTCGCGGCCGGTGGTCGCGCCGTAGAGGACGACGAGCCTCCCCGCGCCGCTCGCCTTCGCCGAGCGCAGCCGTCCGGCGTCGAGGAGCCCGATGCACATCGCGTTGACGAGACAGTTCGAGGCGTAGGCCGGGTCGAAGACAGTCTGGCCGCCGACCGTCGGCAACCCGACGCAGTTGCCGTAGTGCCCGATCCCCGCGACAGCCTGCTGGAAGTCGAAGCCGGGCTCGCCGAACCAGAGGCCGTCGAGGAGCGCGATCGGGCGCGCTCCCATCGCGATTACGTCGCGCAGGATCCCGCCGATCCCGGTCGCCGCGCCCTGGAACGGCTCGACCGCGGACGGATGGTTGTGCGACTCGACCTTGAAGGCGACAGCCGCGCCCTCGCCGAGATCGAGGACGCCCGCGTTCTCGCCGGGCCCCTGCAGGACGCGCTCGCCGGCCGACGGCAATCGCTTCAGGAGCGGGGCGGAGTGCTTGTAGCCGCAGTGCTCCGACCAGAGGAGCGAGAAGACCGCGAGCTCGAAGTGGTTCGGGTCGCGCCCGAGCAGCTCCCGGATACGCTCGGCCTCCCGGTCGGTCAGACCAAGGGCGCGGTGAAGAAGGGGCTGGGCGGCGACCTCCGACAGGTGATTCAGTCTAGCCCGGCTTGCGGCGGAATCTCACAGGACCCGCCCGCGTTGCGTTTCACTAAGTAGATGCGTCGGCCGATCGTCATCCTTACGGTGCTCGCGCTCATCTGGGGCGCCTCGTTCATGCTGATCAAGATCGCCGACCGGGAGCTCACCCCGGCGACGCTGATCCTCGGACGCCTCGGCTCGGCCGCCCTGCTCCTGGCCGTGATCGCGCTGGTGCGCCTAGGCCCGAGGCGGACGCTCGCCGAGATGCGCGCCAAGTGGGCCTGGCTGATCGTGGTCGGGCTCGTGAACACGGCGGTGCCGTTCTGGCTGCTCTCCTGGGGCGAGACGCGAATCGACTCCGGCCTCGCGGCGATCATCCAGGGGGCCGTTCCGATCTTCAACGCGCTGCTCGCTTTTGCCTTTTTCCCGGAGTCACGGGTCGGAGGCCTGCGCCTCGTCGGCCTCGGCATCGGATTCGTGGGGGTCGCGCTGCTCGTCGGCGCACAGCCGCAGGGGAAGCTGCTCGCTGCGCTCGCCGTCGTCGCCATGGCTCTCTGTTACGCGATCGGGACGCTGATCGCGGGCCGCTACCTCCGTGGGACGCCGCCGCTCGTCGTGGCGCTTGCCTCGACCGCGGTCTCGACCATCGCCGTGCTCCCCGCTGGAGTGATTCAGGCGCCGGTCGGCTTGTGGCACGGGGAGACGATCGCAGCGATCCTCGTCCTCGGCTTCGTCGGCACGGCGATCGCGTACCTGCTTTTCTTCGAGCTGATCCAGCGCGCCGGCGCGAACTACGCGACGCTCGTGACGTACCTGGTGCCGCCGATCGCACTCGCGTATGGCGCGATCTTCCTCGGCGAGAGTTTCGGGCCGACGGCGTTCGGAGCACTCGCCTTGATCCTCGTCGGCGTCGCGCTCGCGACGGGTTCGGTTCGGCGGCTCGCCTCGTTCCGCGCCGCTCGCACGGCGCCGGTCGAGCCAAGCGAGATTCGCGAAGCCGCCTGAACCGAGTTACGCGACGGGGAGCTCGAAGGTGAAGATGCTCCCGTGCCGCGGCGCCGGCTCGACCCAGATGCGGCCTTGCATCGAGGAGACGAGCTGGCGACAGATGTAGAGGCCGAGCCCGCTCCCTCCGACGCCGTACCGATGGTCGGGATCGAGGCGGTAGAACTTCTCGAAGACGTGCTCCTGCTCGGCGCGCGGGATTCCGGGGCCGCGGTCGCGAACCGAGAAGCGGACGCGTCCCTGCTCGCGCTTGACGTCGATGTCGACGCGGCTTCCGGCCGGCGAGTACTTGACCGCGTTGTCGATGAGGTTGGCGAGAACCTGGTGGGTCCGGCCCTCGTCGCCCAGGACCCGCGGAAGGTCTTCCGCGGCCGAGACGCGGAGCATCGCCTTCGTGGCTGCGCGCTGCCTCGCCTCGTCGACGGCTGCCCGAGCGACGGCAGCGGCGTTGAACGGCTCCCGCTCGACACGGAGCGAGCCGGCATCGAGCTGGCCCGCCAGGAGGATGTCCTCGACGAGGCTCGCCAGCCGCTTCGACTGCTTGCCGATCATCGCCAGCAGCATCCCGCGCGTCTCCTCCGGCAACTCCTCGCCGCGGGTTGTGAGTGTGAGCGCCGCGCCGTGCAGTGCGGCGAGGGGAGTGCGGAGCTCGTGCGAGACGGTGGCCACGAACTCGGCGCGGATCGCCTCCAGCCGGTGCTCGCTCGTCGCGTCGCGGAACGCGTAGACAGTGCCGTCGCCGAACTGCACGCCCGCGATCGACAGCCAGAGCTCGCGGCCGTCGAGCTCGAGCGGGATCGTCGCCGGCCGGTACGTCTCGTCGGCCTCGGAGGTCGGGACTCGGGCGGCGAGCTCGCGCCAGCCGGGCAGCGCCGTCTCGGCCGGCACGCCGGCCATCTCCTGCGCGGCCAGGCCCGTGATGGTCTCCGCGGCGGCGTTCCAGAGGCGGATCACGCCGCCCGAGTCGACGAGGAAGACGCCTTCGCCGAGGTGGGAAAGCACCCTCGCTGCCTGATCGCGCTGCTGCCGCGCGAACCGGTTTCGTCCGAGCAGCGGCGCGAAGGCATAGGCCGCCAATGCGACCGCCACGAGGATCCCGAGGCCTGCCAGGAGCAGCCGCAAGCGCGTCGCGTTTGCGCCGCGGAGAATCTCGGCGGCCGGCGCCAGCGCGGCGAGCCTGATCCCCGGGTTCTCCCGGCTCAGCGGGGTCGAGACGGCCACGAAGTTCTCGCGACCGACGGGGATCTCCGACGGGCGGTCTACGGCGAGCGCGGCAGGGATCGAGGCGCTGGCTCCCGACGGAAGCACGAGCGATCGTCCGTGCGCGAAGGCGAGCTCCCGGTTCGGCTGGGAGGTCGTGTGCTCGAGCCGGACGAGCAGCCGGTGGTCGAGCGGGACACGCACGGTCACGGCCCCGATCCAGCGCTTCCCGACGACGATGCGCGTGCTCCGGCTCGCGACGCCCGCCTCCGCCGCGGGAAGCGAGGGACCGAGGTCAAAGCGGACGTTTGGGGGCGCGAGCCTGCGGAGCGCGCGGCGGTCGCGATGCTCGAACGCGCGCTGCACGCGACGCGAGGACGCGAGCGCGTGTGACTGTCGCGCGGCGGCGGCGAGGACGTCCCGGTAGCCGGTGGACGCCTGCCGCAGCGTTCGCTGCAACGCCGTCTCGGCGTGCATGCGCGCCCGGGCTGCCTCCGAGCCGGCGACGGTCCAGGCGCCAACGGCGAAAGGCAAAACCAGCAGGACGAGCACCGCTCCGACGGTCAGCCGTCTGCTCAGTCCTCTTCTCAACTCCAGACAGCCCTCCCTGGACGCCTGACCCAATGTATCGGCGGGGCGCCGACGTGGCTTGAGAGCACCGGCCCGCCCCCCCGACGGGCCGGAGCCTCGGGAGTCATACAAAAGATCGC
The DNA here is from genome assembly GCA_035262765.1 of Gaiellaceae bacterium. Lineage (GTDB taxonomy): Bacteria > Actinomycetota > Thermoleophilia > Gaiellales > Gaiellaceae > Palsa-739. The sequence continues at coordinate 10,577 of DATFSG010000028.1, forward strand.
TTTCCGTTTCAATACCCAGGGCGTTAGGCTCACGCGCGTGCCGGTCGAGGAGCATTGGCAGGAGGAGCCCGAGGAGCACGACTTCCCGGCGGCCGCCGACTACCTGAGCCTGCTCGCGCCGGCCGGCGAGGTCGCGAAGGTCGTCGAGGCGCTGCGTTCGGCCGAGACCGAGCACCGGAAGGCGAAAGACCTGCTGCGCGCCAGCCGGCTCGGCCTGCTCGCTGCCGACAACGTCCACGTGAAGAAGGACCTGGACAAGGTCAAGGCCGGCAAGCGGCTTTCACCGGTGCTGCTCGTCCGCGGCCGTGGCGACAAGGGGCTTCCGCTTACCGTCGCCGACGGCTATCACCGGATCTGCGCGAGCCACCACCTCGACGAGGACGCCGACGTGCCGTGTCGGCTGGCTGCCTGGCCGTAGGATCCGGGCATGGCTGACTTCCTCCACACGATGGTCCGGATCACCGATCCGGAGCAGAGCCGCGCCTTCTACGAGGCGCTCGGCTTCCGTTTCGAGCGCGACATGGACATCGTCCGCAACGGCGAGCTCGAGGCGACGAACTACTTCTTCGGCATCGGCGACCAGAACGCGGTGCTCGAGCTGACGTTCAACCATGACGGCCGCACGTACGACCTCGGCACGGGCTACGGCCACATCGCGGTCGGCGTCGACGACCTCTCGCAATCGTTAGCAGAGCTCAAGGAACAAGGCATCGAGCCGGAGCGCGCGCCCTATCAGGTGAGCGAAGGCGGCTCGTTCATCTGCTTCGTCCAGGATCCGGACGGCTACCGGTTGGAACTGATCGAGAAGAAACAGCGGGCCTAAAGACTCGCGAATCCGCGGCGCGGGAATGGGCCAGCATGGTGTCGACCCATTCCCACCGGGTGGTACGTTTTCCTACCGTGATTTACCGTTGGGACGACGGAGGGTATTTGCGCCCCGCTGGTCCTGCCACGTGTCGTAATGCTGCCTGACGCCGCGAGGGTTGTGTAGGACCGGTTAGCGCTTGATTCGTGGACCAGCGACGCCCTGGTCAATTGTGGACGATCCGCGGGTCGAGGAAGCCGTAGAGGATGTCGGCGATCAGGTTGAAGACGACGACTGCGATGGCGGTGATCAGGAGGTAGGCCATGACTTCGTAGAGGTCGAGGGCGTTGAGGGCTTGGATGAACCAGAAGCCGATGCCGTCG
>DATFSG010000029.1:0-3184 GCA_035262765.1 Gaiellaceae bacterium
TCGATCCCGCTGACGATCACTCCGACCGCCAGCAAGGGCACGCGCGTCTCCGGGTTCATCAACCTCGACGACGCGTTCCAGTTCGACGACGTGAGCCCGCTGACCCCCTTCGGCGGCGGTGACGAGCTCGCCTCGATCCCGTACAGCTACACGGTCAAGTAGAAACGGGCGATTTTGCGGGGTGGCGGCGGCTTTACCGCCGCCACCCCGGCAGCTACTGGCCGGCGGGAGGCTGCCAGAGCTCGAAGCGGTTCCCCTCGGGGTCCGTCCCCCAGCCGAAGCGGCCGTTCTCCGTGTCCTGCGGTCCGTCGGCCTCAACACCGGCCGCCCGCAGCTGCGCGAGCAGCGCGTCGAGGTCGGCGACGCGGTAGTTGACCATCGCCTGCTGGTCCTGGCGGCCGAAGTACTCCGTGTCTGCCGGGAACTGTGCCCAGACGAGCGTCTCGCCTCCCGACGCCCGGAGCACGCAGCCGTGCCAGTCCTCCACCTCGAGTCCGAGTTGCTCGGCATACCACGCCGCAAGAGCCGCCGGGTCACGCGAGCGGAGGAAGACACCGCCGATGCCGCTGACGCGTTCCATGTCTGTGCCTTCGTACCATGACCGCCCGGTGCAGCTCTTCCACTACCACCTCGTGACGAGCCGCGTCCGCGAGGTCGAGGCGCGCTACATCGGCAAGCTCGCGTTCGACCTCGTCGCGCGCCACGGCCGCATCGGCGAGGAGCTCACCTCCTACGAGCCGGGCGTCGCCTGGAGTGAGCTCGACGCGATGGGCTTCAAGCTGCGACTGACCGAGCTCGAGAAGGGCGCGGTGAACGTCGTCGTCCAGCCGGGCCAGTGGCCGACGCCCCGCGTCGACCATCTCGGGTTCGTGCTCGACGAGGACGAGTTCGAGACGGCCATCGAGCGCGCCGAGGAAAGCGATCTCCGCGTCCAGGAGCACGGCGGACGGCGCACATTCGTCTCGACGAACGCCGGCTACCGGCTCGAGCTTCATCCGCCGCGCGAGTGGATCGAGGAGCTCCTCGCCCAGGGCGACGAACTGCGGCTGTCGGAGCTCCACCTCAAGGCCGACGACCCGTCCGGCAAGGCGAAGGCCCTCGCCCAGATCCTCGACGCCGAGCGCGACGGCTCGAGCGTGGAGGTCGGCGACACCGTCGTCCGCTTCGTCCGCGGCGGCCCGCAGGGGCGGCCGGAGCTCTTCGGCGAGCTGTTCGTCTAACCGCGGCCATAGACTCGGCGCGTGGGGGAAGGACGCACCTACGACGCGGCCGGCGTCTCGCTTGCCACGGCCGACGCCGTCATCGAACGGCTGCGCGCCGCCGTCGAGTCGACGGGCGCGAAGAGCTTCGGCGCATTCGCGGCGCTCCACCCACTCGGCGACGGCCGCTGGCTCGCGGCCTCCACCGACGGCGTTGGCACGAAGCTGATCCTCGCGCGGGAACGCGGCGCCCTGCGCTCCTGCGGCGCCGACGTCGCGGCGCACTGCATCAACGACGTCGCTACTTGCGGCGCCGAGCCGCTGATGCTGCTCGACTATGTCGCCGCCGGACGGATCGAGCTCGAGGAGGTGGCGGAGCTCGTCGAAGGCGCCGCCGAGGTCTGCCGCGCAGCGGGCGTAGCGCTCGTCGGCGGCGAGACCGCCGAGCTCCCTGGCATCTACCGCGAGGGCGAACTCGATTTCGCCGGAACCTGCGTGGGCGTCGTCGAGGATCCGCTCGACGGCTCGGGGATCGAGGCGGGAGACGTCGTGATCGGCCTCCCGTCCGCCGGGCTCCACGCGAACGGGTTCACGCTCGTCCGCAAGGTGCTCGACGAGGAGGACTACGACGGGCCCGACCTGCTCGCGCCCACCCGGCTCTATCTCGACGTCGCCCGGAGCCTCCGCGGCCGCGCGCTCGCGTTCGCGCACGTGACTGGCGGCGGCATCCTCGGCAACCTCGAGCGCGTCCTCCCCACCGGCCGCAGCGCCGAGCTCGACTGGGACGCGTGGGAGCGCCCGCCCGTCTTCGGCTGGCTCGCGCGCCACGTCGACGAGGAGGAGATGCGCCGCGTGTTCAACATCGGCATCGGCTGGTGCGCGGTCGTCCGAGAAGCCGAGTCGGGCGAGCTCGTGATCGGCCGGATCGCGTGATCGGCGTGCTCGTCAGCGGCCGGGGCACGAACCTGCAGGCGCTGCTCGACGCCGGGCTGCCGGTCGTCGCCGTGGCGAGCAACAAGCCTGGCGCGCCCGCGCTCGAGCGAGCCTCGTGCGCGACCGCCGCCTTCGAGCTCGCCGACTTCCCGGATCGCGCAGCCCGTGACACTGCGATGGCCGACTGGCTCGAGGAGCAGGGCGTCAGACTCGTCGTCCTCGCCGGCTACATGCACCTGCTCACGCCGGCATTCCTCGACCGATTCCCCGACGCGGTGGTCAACGTCCACCCGTCGCTGCTGCCGGCGTTCCCCGGCGCGCACGCGGTCGAGGAACAGCTCGCGGCGGGTGTCGCGGAGTCGGGCGCATCCGTGCACCTCGTCGACGAGGGCGTCGACAGCGGGCCCGTGCTCGCGCAGGAGCGCGTCCCAGTGCTCGCCGGCGACACGGCCGAGACGCTGCACGAGCGGATCAAATCGGTCGAGCACCGGCTGCTGCCCGAGGTGGTGAGGGAACTCTGCGCGCGCTGATCTCCACCTGGGACAAGACCGGAGTTGACACGTTCGCACGTGGCCTCGTCTCCCTCGGCTGGCGGCTCGTGGCGAGCGGGAACACGGCGGCGGCGCTCGAGGCGATCGGCCTGCCGGTCGAGCACGTCGAGGCGGTCACCGAGTCGCCGGAGATGCTCGGCGGACGCGTGAAGACGCTGCATCCGCGCGTCCACGCCGGCATCCTCGCCCGCCGCGACGAGCCGAGCGACGTCGCGACCCTCGAGGAGCACGGGATCGAGGCGTTCGACCTCGTCTGCGTCAACCTCTATCCGTTCGAGGAGGTCACGGCCAAGATGGGCGTGACCGAGGAGCAGGCCGTCGAGACGATCGACATCGGCGGCCCGTCGATGCTGCGCGGCGCGGCGAAGAACTTCGCCCACTGCGCGCCCGTCTGCCGCCCGGATCAGTACCACGACGTCCTCGAGGAGCTGCGAACCGCCGGCGAGCTCTCGCCCGAGACGCGGCGGCGGCTGGCGGCCGAGGCGTTCGCGCACACGGCCG
>DATFSG010000030.1:0-7148 GCA_035262765.1 Gaiellaceae bacterium
CGACCCCGCCGCCGTGCGGATCGTCGCGTTCGGCACCACACTCGTCGTCTCCGGCGTGCGCGCGCGGCCTCATCCGGCCGGGGGCCGCTTTCAGCAGGTCGAGATCGAGTACGGCCCGTTCGAGCGGCGCCTCGAGCTCGCGGACGATGTCGACACCGAGCGAGCGACCGCGACCTACGAGGCGGGAATGCTGCGGCTGGAGGTGCCTCTGAGATGAACGAGATCGAGTTCAGCGAGACGCCTCCGACGCAGGTCGACGAGATCCCGCCCGAGCTGCCCGTCCTGCCGCTCAAGGAGACGGTCGTCTTCCCCGACTCGATGACGCCGCTCGCAATCGGGCAGGAGCGCTCGATCCGGCTGGTGGACGATGTGGTCGACGGCGAACGCCTGCTCGCGCTTGTCACGGTGCGCGACCCGCAGGTCGAGGCGCCCGGCTGGGACGACCTCTACGGAATCGGGACCGCCGCGGTCGTGCACAAGATGATCCGCGTCCCCGACGGGACGCTGCGGATCCTCGTTCAGGGCCTGCGCCGCATCCGGCTCGAGGACCCCATCGCCGACGACCCGTACCTCGTCGCGCGCTTCGCGCCCGTGCCGGACGAGGCAGAGGAGAGCCGCGAGCTCGAAGCGCTGCTACGCAACGGGCAGAACCTCTTCGGTCGGATCATCGGCCTCGCGCCGTACCTGCCCGAGGAACTTCAGATCGCGGCCGCCAACGTCGACGACGCGGCCGGCCTCTGCAACCTCGCCGCCTCGACGCTGCGCCTCAAGACCGAGGAGAAGCAGGCGATCCTCGAGCTCGCCGACACCGAGGAGCGGCTGCGCGAGGTCTCGAAGATCCTCAACCGCGAGCTCGAGGTCTACGAGCTCGGCACGAAGATCCAGACGCAGGTGCAGTCGGAGCTCGAGAAGGGCCAGCGCGAGTTCTTCCTCCGCCAGCAGCTGAAGGCGATCCAGGAGGAGCTCGGTGAGGACGATCCCGAGCAGGCCGACGCGAACGAGCTGCGCGAGCGGCTCGACGCATTCGAGCTTCCCGACGACGTGCGCAAAGCGGCCGACCGCGAGCTGGCACGCCTCGAGCGGCTGCCGTCGGCGGCCGCCGAGTACGGCGTGATCCGCACCTACCTCGACTGGCTCGCGACGCTGCCGTGGGGCGTGACGACGCCCGACAACCTCGACCTCGACCGCGCGCGCCAGATCCTCGATGAGGACCACTACGACCTCGACAAGGTGAAGGAGCGGATCGTCGAGCACCTCGCGGTCTCGAAGCTCAAGCAGGATCCCGCGGGTCAGATCCTCTGCTTCGCCGGCCCGCCCGGCGTGGGCAAGACCTCGCTCGGCCAGTCGATCGCACGCACTCTCGGGCGGAAGTTCGCGCGGCTCTCGGTCGGCGGCGTCCGTGACGAGACCGAGATTCGCGGCCATCGCCGCACCTACATCGGCGCGATGCCCGGCTCGATCATCCGCGCTCTCCGCGACGCCGAGTCGATGAACCCTGTGCTCCTGATCGACGAGATCGACAAGATGGGCGCCGACGTGCGCGGCGACCCCGCGAGCGCGATGCTCGAGGTGCTCGACCCGGCGCAGAACTGCGCCTTCCGCGACCACTACCTCGACCTCCCGTTCGACCTCTCGAAGACGCTCTTCATCTGCACGGCGAACACCGTGGACACGATCCCGCCCGCCCTGGTCGACCGGATGGACGTGATCCAGCTGTCGGGCTACACCGAGGAGGAGAAGCTCGGCATCGCGGAGCGCTACCTCGTGCCGCGGCAGATCGAGAACCACGGGCTCGAGCGCGACCGGATCGAGATCGGCGAGGCCGTGCTGCGGCTGCTCGCGCGCGAGTACACGCGCGAGGCCGGCGTGCGCGGGCTCGAGCGGCGGATCGGCGACCTCTGCCGCAAGGCCGCTGTGCGGGTCGCGCGCGGCAGCGAGGAGCCGATCGACGTGACCGAGGAGCTCGCGCGGGACTGGCTCGGGCCGCGCCGCTTCTCGGGCGAGACCCGGCGACGCACCGCGGATCCGGGCGTGGCAACCGGCCTCGCGTACACGCCGGTCGGCGGCGACGTCCTCTACATCGAGGCGCAGGCCTATCCGGGCCGCGGCAAGCTCACGGTGACCGGCCAGCTGGGCGAGGTGATGCAGGAGTCGGCGCAGGCGGCGCTCTCCTGGGTGCGCTCCCACACCGAGGAGCTCGACGTCGACGAGCGCTGGTTCTCGCGCCGCGACGTCCACCTGCACGTGCCCGCGGGCGCGGTGCCGAAGGACGGGCCGTCGGCCGGGATCGCGATGGCGACGGCAATCGCCTCGCTCGTGCGGGAGACCCCCGTGGCGGACGACATCGCGATGACCGGCGAGATCACGCTCACCGGACAGGTACTGCCGATCGGCGGCGTACGCGACAAGGTGCTCGCTGCGCAGCGTGTGGGCCTCGGCCGCGTGATCCTCCCGCGCGAGAACGAGCCCGATCTCGACGAGCTGCCGCCGGAGACGCGCGACGCCCTCCACTTCGTCCTCGTCGACTCGATCGACGAGGTGTTCGACGCCGCCTTCAGCTCGAACGGCGCCCGGTCGAATGGTCGCGTGCGGGCGGCGGCTGCGGAAAGATAGAAAGGACCTTCAACCCACGAGGAAAGGACTCGGAAGATGCCGTATACGAAGGAACGGGTCGCAGACGCAGCAGCGAGCGCCCGCCCCTATGTCGAACGCGCCCTCCGCGACAAGGAGCTGCGCGACAACATCCGCAACGCCTACACCTCCGCCCGCGCCGTCTACGACGAGCTCTCCTCCCGGCGCAGGGTCTCCGACGCTGCGTCGCAGCTCGCCGGCGACAAGGACCTGCAGGACGAGATCCGGAGCGCGATCGACGAGATCAAGAACGCGTCCCGCCGCGTCAAGGACGTGAAGAGCGCCGCACCAGAGCCCGCGCGCGCCGCCAAGAACACCCTGCTTCTGACGTTCGGGATCTTGATCGGCCTCCTCATCAACCCGATCACCGGCCCGGCGCTACGGAAGGCCCTCGCCCGCAAGCTGTTCGGCAGTGACAACGGATTCGTCTACCAGGGGAACGGCAGCAAGACGTCGAGCTAGGTCCGCTAGCCGCTGCGGCCGAGGTGCTCCCGCGCGAACGCGCGGAAGCGGTCGCGCGTGCCCTCGTCGGGCGCGATCGACTCGTCGTCGGCGTACTGCGGATCGGAGGCTATCTCCTCCGCCACCGTCCGCACCTCGCGCTCGATCGCGGCGCGGTGGGCGGGGTCGCGAAGCAGCGCGTCGACCCAGCTCTCCGACCCGTCCCAGTCGGGGATGTCGTGCTCGAACAGGAGCTGTCCGAGCAGCAAGCCGGTGCGGATGTACGCGAAGGTCTTGAAGGCGAGGATCCGGTGCGGCGTCTCGACGCGGGCCGCAAGGGCCGGGTCCTCCCGCAGGACACGGTCGACGATGCCGCCGATCGGCTCGTCTACGAGCGGGATCCAGAGCTCGTCGAGGTCGGGCACGAGCGAAGTATGCCCCGCGGCGAAGTAGCGTAGACCCGCGTGACCGGTTCAGATGATCTCCTCGCGCAGTTGGCCGCCGATCCGGCGGAAGCCGGGCTGTTCCTCGACTTCGACGGAGTGCTGGCCCCGATCGTCGAGCGGCCCGAGGATGCTGCGCCGCCGCCGGAGACTCGCACCGAACTCGAGCGGCTCGTCGGACGCTACGCGCTCGTCGCGGTCGTGAGCGGCCGGGCGGGCGAGGACGTGCGGGCGCGCATCGGAGTCGACGGCGTCGTCTGCGTCGGTTCGCACGGGCTCGAGCTCGAGCCGCAAGCCGACCGCTGGCGCCGGGTGGTCACGGGGTTCGCGGCGCGTGCGCCCTGGCCGCAGGAAGACGTGGAGGTGAAGGACGGCGTTGCAGTGGCCTTTCACTTCCGCAACTCGCCGGACGAGCAGGAGGCCGTGCGTGAGCTCGACGAGATCGCCGAGGCGGCCGTGTGCCAGGGGTTGATGGCGCGCTACGGACGCAAGGTCCTCGAGGTGCTGCCTCCGGTCGGATCGAACAAGGGAACGGCGGTACGCCGGCTGCTCGAGGAACACGGGCTGAAGCGAGCCCTCACTGCCGGCGACGACACGACCGACCTCGACGCGTTCGCTGCACTCGACGGGCTCGAGCTCGCGGTGCGCGTGGCCATTGCCTCGGCCGAAGCTCCATCTGCGCTGCTGGACGCGGCCGACCTCGTGGTCCAGTCGACCGGCGAGTTCCTCACACTCCTGCGGAGCCTGTAGCGATGAAGACAGCCGCCCTCATCACGGTTTCCGCGCTCGCTCTTTGCCTGGCCGCGTGTGGCTCCGGCTCGAAGCCGTCGTCACCCCCGCCGCCGGGACATGGGCCGCCCTCGAAGGAGCCGCCGCACGGAGGCACGCTTACCTTCACCGCGCCGACGACCACGACGATCGCCAGTCCTCCGAGCGGTGCGACCGTGCGCTGTACCAACCACGGGGTCAAGGCCGGCGCGGTCGTTCCGGCGCCGGGTAACGTCGTGACCGGGTCCGCCGACGGCTTGTCAGCCTCGGCGGAGCTACAGCTCACGCGGAAGAGCGACGGCTCGCTGATCGTCTCCTGCAGACCCTGACCGTCTAGGTCTTGTGCACCTTCACGGCGGTGCCGTAGGCGCAGATCTCGGTCCAGTTCCCGCCCATGTCGGACGTGTCGAAGCGCATCGCGATGATCGCGTTGGCACCCTTCGCCTCGGCCTCCTCGACCATCCGCTGCCTGACCTGCTCACGGCTGTCGGTCAGTGCCTTCGTCATCCCCTTGAGCTCGCCGCCGACGAACGACTTCAGCCCGGCGCCGATCTGGGACCCGACGTTGCGCGAGCGCACCGTCAGCCCCATCACCTCACCGAACACCTCGTCGACCTCGTAGCCGGGAATGTCGTTCATCGTCGTGACGATCATGTGCTCTCTCCTCCTTCTAGTTCGTGTATCTCATGTAGGACCGGGCAGTCGGAAACCGGCTGTCCGGAAGCACGCAGCGAATGACCCCTTTGCGATTCCTCTGAGGCGCGTCCGGCGCATGTAGCTCGATCGCCTCTCGCCCGCGCGCGGTTGGACGGAACTGAAACGTGCCGCCGAGCTCGGGCAGGGTTGGCCAGATCTCGATCATCTGCACAACCTGTGCCGGCAGAGGATCCACGCCGGGATCGATTAGGCGGATCTCTGAGGTCTCATCCCAGACCGCGGGTGGCCCGCCACCCGGCGTTCCGACAAGAAGTACGCAGCCAGGGCCACGCAACTCCCACGCCTCGACCTCCGCATCGGACGGATTCGCGAGACAGAAACCGTCGTCGAAGTCGATCCGTAGCGTTGCATCTGAAGCCGCTACTGCTCTCTTCACGGATGCCTTGCGCGTGCAGAGCTGGCGAATCGCGTCCAGCTCGAGACGAGATGCCTGCAACCACGCTTCCTCGGAAGAGTCCGGAGCGCAGAGGATCAACTCGTCGTCGTTTTGCAGACAGCTGCAGACGAAGGCTTCGACCGGGATGACGAACTCGCCGTCAACCTCCTCCACGGCGTACTTCGTCAACGCGTTGCTTCGCTGTTGAGCACGTCCCAGGCGCGGCGGACGTCGTCCTCCGTCGTTCGCGCATTGCCGACTGCGAGCCGCAGGACATAGCGACCGTCGAGCTTCGTGTGGTTGATGAAGATCTCACCGGACGCGTTCACGCGCTCGAGGAGTTGCTCGTTCTCGTCGTCGGTGCCGTCCCGCCGGAAGACGACGAGGGAGAAGCGCTGCGGTGCGACCAGCTCCCACCCGTCGGCCTCCTCCACCCAGCCGGCGAAGAGCTCGGCGAGGCGGACGTGCTCGCGCTGGATCGCCCGGAGCCCTTCGGCGCCGTAGCAGCGCAGAACCGCCCAGAGCTTGAGAGAGCGGAAGCGCCGGCCGAGCGGCGGCCCGTAGTCCGCGAGCGAGAACGCGTCGTCAGGGGTGCGCAGGTACTCCGGCGTCAGCGTGAACGCCTCGCGCCACTCGTCCGGCCTCGCCGTCCAGACGAGGGAGCAATCCGTCGGAACGAGGAGCCATTTGTGCGGGTTGACGACGAGGCTATCGGCGAGGTCGATGCCGTCGGCCGACCAGCGCTCCTCCTCGCAAATCCAGGACGAGCCGGCGTAAGCAGCATCGACGTGGAGCCAGGCACCCACCGCGTGTGCGCGGTCGGCGAGCTCGCGTACCGGATCGACTGAGGCGAAGGACGTCGTGCCGACGGTGGCGACGACACACGCGACGTCGTCGAGGTCGTAGCTGTCAACCCTCATCCGCAGCTCGTCGTCGACGGGGACCTTGCGCAACTCCATCCCAAGCATCCGCGCGCCCTTCTCCACCGACGAATGCGCGTGCTCGGAGCAGACGACGACGTTGCGGCCCGTCACGTGCCGCGCCGCGATGAGCGCAGCGAGCGTCGAGGTCGAGGCCGTGTCCTCGATGTGGCCGTGCCAGCCTTCCGGCAGGCCGAGCAGCTGTCGCACCCAGTCGGCGACGCGCAGCTCGAGCTCCGTCGAGGCCGGCGAGGCGCGCCAGACGAGCGCGACCTGGTTCAAGGTCGCCGCCAGCATCTCGGCCAAGATCGCGGGCTCCGACGACGTGACTGCGAAGTAGGAGAAGAAGCGCGGGCTCTGCCAGTTCGTGACCGCCGGCAGGATCAGTTCGTCCATGTCGCGGAGAACGTCGCCGAAGGACTCAGCCTGCTCCGGCGCCGCCGCCGGCAACTGCGCGGAGAGCTCACCCGGCTTGACCTGCGCCATCACCGGCAGCTCGCCGACCCGCTCGAGGTACCTCGCCGCCCACTCGAGCGCCGCGGCGCCGTCCTCCCGGAAGTCGCTCACGGCCGCTTCTTCCGCAGCTTGTCGAGCTGCTTCCACGTGCGCGTGTTCGCGACGTCGGCCTTCGTCAGCCAGCCGCGCCGCGCCTGAGCAACGGCAAGCTCGAGGTAGGCCTGGGAGCGAACCTCGTGCCCGTCGGAGGAGACAATCAGCTTCAGACCCGCCTCCTTTGCGGCGCGCGCGTGCACGTCGCGCAGGTCGAGCCGGTCCGGCTGGCCGTTGATCTCGAGCAGGGTGTTCGTCTCGAGCGCACCAACGATCACGCGACCGACGTCGACGTCGCGCGGC
>DATFSG010000031.1:0-2150 GCA_035262765.1 Gaiellaceae bacterium
GCTCACGGAAGATCTCGCGGTAGAGCTCCTCGTAGAGATCGCGCGGGTTCCCTCCGTTTGTCAGGAGCGTGACCGCGAGTCCTTCGTCGGGCAGGATGCGCAGGAACGCCGCCTGGCCGATCGTGTTGCCGTCGTGGCCGATCAAGCGCCGGCCGTCCCAGCCGAAGCGGATCCAGCCGAGCCCCCACGAGTCGCCGAGCGTGTACTTGTCCGGCAGCTCCGCCTCGTGCCCTTGCATGGCCGAGACCGAGCTCTCGCTGAGGATTCGGGTGCCGTCCGGAGCCAGGCCGCCGGTCAGGTGCATGCGCGCGAACGCGAGCACGTCGGCCGGCGTCGAGTTGACGAGGCCCGCCGGCCCGAGCGCGCGGAACAGTCCCCAGGCGGGCGCCCGCTCGGGGTCGGAGCCGCCCTCGCTCACGTGCCCGATCGCGGCCCGGTGCAGGAGCGCATCCTCAGGCAGCGTTCCGGTGTGTGTCATGCCCAGCGGCCCGACGAGCCGCTCCTTGATCGCTGCGTCCCAGGTACCGCCGGTGACCTTCTCGATCACCCGGCCGACGAGTGAAAAGCCGGAGTTGCAGTACGACCAGGTGGCTTCGAGCGGGTGGTTCTGGGCAGCCTCCTCCAGCAAGGCGACGTACTTCTCCAGACAGTCGTCGCCCCGCCCGGTGTCCGTGAAGACGTCGCCGTCGATGCCGCTCGTGTGCGTCAGCAGGTGGCGCATCGTGAGCCGCGCGGCCACGTCCTGATCCGCGAGCTTCAGCTCGGGCAGCACCTCGATGATCGGCGCGTCGAGATCGAGCTTTCCCTCGTCGACGAGCTGCATCACGACCGATGCCGTCCACACCTTCGTCATCGAGCCGATCTGGAAGACGGAGTCCTCGGTCGTCTCGACGCCGGTCGCCTTGTTGGTCACGCCATAGGCGGCCAGGCAGGTCTCGTCCGCGCCGTCGCCGACCCGGAGGATGCCCAGGTTGGCACCGGGCACGCGATACCGCTCCGCTAGAACCGCCAGCCGGCGCTGCCACTGCGCCTCGTCGAGCCGCGGCCGCCGCTTCGCGTCGCGCGCGCCGGCGTACTGCTCGACCCAGTCGACGACGCGGTTGTTGAAGTCCCGCCGGTGCGAGGGCAGCCCGCTGAGGATGAACAGGTGCGATTCGTCCGGATAGAGGACGAGGGTCGTCGGCACGCCTCGCTCGCGCAGGGCCGTGTGCCACTGCTGTGCCTGACCGACCGGGCACCTCCGATCGGCCTCGCCGTGGTAGACGAGCGTCGGCGTAACCACGCTCTCCACGCGCGAGAGGGGCGACATCGCCTCGTACTGGTCTCGGTTCGCCCACGGCTCGCCGCCGAGCTCGTACTGCGAGAGCAGATGCGCGTCGTCGGAGGTTCCCCCCATGCTCGCGAGGTCGCTGACGACGCCGCCCGCCACCGCGGCGGCAAAGCGCTCGTCGCGGCTCGTCAGGTAGCACGTCATGTAGCCGCCGTAGCTGTACCCGGTGACGGCCAGCCGCTCGGGATCGGCGAGCCCCTCGGCGACGAGAGCGTCGATCGGCTCGAGGAAGTCCCGCGCGTCCGCCTCGCCCCAATTCTCGAGAGCGGCCCGGTAGAAGTCCTCGCCGTAGCCGTCGCTGGCACGCGGGTTCAAGAGCAGCACGACCCAGCCGCGTGCCGCCAGCTCCTGGTGGTAGAGATGGATCGAGTCGGCGGCGCCGTTCCACGCGTTGTGAGGCCCGCCGTGGATGTCGAGGAGGAGCGGCTGCGGAGTGGACGCGTCCGGGTCGCGGACGAGCCAGCCGTGGACGACCGTTCCGTCCGAGATCATGAACTCACGCTCCTCGCGGACGAAGAGCTCGATCTCCTCGGGATCGGGGCCGTAACTGGTGCGGATCTCCACGCCGTTCCCCGCCAGATCGACGACGCCGATTTCGCCGAACGAGGTCGGTGTCGATACCACAACCGCTGCCAGGGAGCCGACGACCGAGGCCCCGCTGACAACCGTGCCGGGCTCGGCGACGAGCGGCCGGGGCTCTCCGCCCTCGAGCGGGACTGCGTACAGATGCGAGCAGCCGCGGTCGCGGACGCAGAACACGACGTCCCGCCCGTTGCCGGCGAACTGCGGGAGAGCGCCCGGATAACCGGGACCGCCGGGC
>DATFSG010000032.1:0-2984 GCA_035262765.1 Gaiellaceae bacterium
CTGCAGGCCGAACCCATAGGCGACGCCTGTGCTGTACGGAACGTCGTAGCCAACGAGCGCCGAGGCAATCGCGACCTGGACGAGACCGACGTTGCCGGGCCAGAACGGGAGGATCGTCACGACGTTCATCACGAGCAGGACAACGCCGGCCGCCGGCAACGGGGCATGGATGTCGAAGGCGCGCATCGCGGTGTAGACGGCCAGGAGCTGGCACGTCCAGCCGACGATCTGGAAGAAGATCGCGCCGATCGCGCCCGCCGGCGAGCGCATCACACCGAGCCCGGAGCGTCCCATCGTCAGCAGACGGCGCACTGGCCCGAGCCCTTCGATCGCCATCTCCTGGTGATGCTTGCGCGCGCTGACGAACGCGAAGACGAACAGCCCCACCCCGAACCCGATCACGAACAGCAGCGTCGCGCGGGCCGAGCCCGGGATGCTCGCCGTGACCACCACGTAGAGGATCAGCAAGAGCACCGGCACGATGTCGAAGACGCGGTGCGCGAATACCGTCCCGACGAGCGTCGCCCAGGCCCCCTTGCGCCCGGGCATCTTCCGCGTCAGCACGGCGACCCGCGCCAGCTCGCCGACCCGGCCCGGCAACAACGCGTTCGCGAACAGGCCAACCGAAAAGGCGGAGAAGACGAGCGGGAAGCCGGGGCGCGGCGGCTCCATCGCCGAGTGGATCACGATCGTCCAGGCGAGAGCGCGGGCGATCACCGACAAGAGGTTGAGCAGGATCGCCACCACGACCCACTCCCAGCGCACTTGGCTGAATGCTCCGCCGATCGACGTGACGCTGTTGCGCCGCCAATAGAACAGGCCGACGAGCGCCGCCAGCACGACGAGCCCGAGGAACGCCCGCAGGATGCGGCTGTTGGGCACCCGGAAGTACTGGCTTGGCTCGAAATCCATTCGGCCATTATCGTCGGCTGCCCGGTGGCCCTTCGTTCCCCGCACGATCGCGAGATCGTCCGTCTCGCGCTGCCGGCGCTCGGCGCGCTCGCGGCGGAGCCGCTATACGTGCTCGCCGACACCGCGATCGTCGGTCATCTCGGCCGGCCGCAGATAGCGGCTCTCGGCCTCGCCGGCACCGTGCTCGCGGGCGCGTTCACGATCTTCAACTTCCTCACCTACGGGACGACGGCCGTCGTGGCGCGCGCGTCGGGAGCAGGCCGAGACGACGAGGCCGCGCGGATCGCGGCGCAGGCGTTGTGGGCCTCGCTCGGGATCGGGCTTCTACTGCTCGTCGCGTTGGAGATCGTCGCCGTGCCGCTCCTCGAGGGCCTCGGCGGCCACGGCCAGTCCGGCGACTTCGCGCTCACCTACTTCCGGATCGGGGCGATCGGACTACCGGCGGCGCTGATCGCGCTCGCCGGCCAGGGCTACCTGCGCGGCGTCGCGAACCTCCGCCGCCCGCTCGAGATCGTCGTCCTCGCGAACCTGCTCAACCTCGTCCTCGAGGTCGTCTTCGTGTACGTCTTCCACTGGGGTATCGCGGGATCGGCGGCAGGGACGGCGATCGCGCAGGCCGCGATGGGCGTCGCCTTCGTCGTCGAGCTGCTCCGGCCGCACGCGCCGTCGCGGCGGCCGAGCCTGCAGGCGATGAAGCCGCTCTTCCGGATTGGTCGGCAGATCTTCGTGCGCACGGCGGCGCTCTACGCCTCCTTCCTTGTTGCGGCCTCGGTGCTCGCGCGCATGGGCGACGCCGAGCTCGGCGCGCACCAGATCGGCTACCAGCTCTTCATCCTCCTCGCGCTGATCCTCGACGCGCTCGCGATCGCCGGCCAGGTGATCGTCGGCCGGACGCTCGGAGCCGGCGATGCCGACGGCGCGTACGCGGCCGCGGTCCGCATGATCTGGTGGTCGGTCGTGGTCGGGCTCGTCTTCGCGGTCGTGCTCGAGCCGCTGTCGGGGGTGATTCCGCGAGCGTTCACGAGCGATCCGCGGGTCCTCCATCAGGCGGCGCTTCTCTGGCCGTTCCTCGCCCTGATGCAACCTCTCGGCGGCGCTGTCTTCGCGCTCGACGGGATCCTCATCGGAGCCGGCGACACCCGGTTCTTGATGTGGTCGATGCTCGCCGCGAGCGCTCTGTTCATCCTGCTCGCCGCGCTCTCGCTCGCCTACGGCTGGGGCGTGACCGGCGTCTGGATCGCGCTCGACGTCCTCATCGCGGCACGGCTCGCGCTTCTCGGCCCACGATTCCTCAGCCGCCGCTGGGCCGTGGTCGGCTGGACTTAGACTGTGCGAATGGAGGGCCTCGCCGAGCTCCACACTCACCTCGGAGGCTCGGTCTCCTCCGACATCCTCTGGTCGCTCGCCCACCGGCAGGGCATCGCACTCCCGGTCAAGGATTTCTGGGACTTCGACCGGCTCGTGACCGTGTCCGACCCGCGTGGCGTGCCCGACCTCGACGCGCTCGACGCGATCTACCACTGGACGGAGCTGATCCAGTCGAGCCCGGCCGCGGTCGAGGTCTCGGTGCACGGTGCGATCGGCGGCGCGTACCGGTCGCAGGGGATCACGACGCTCGAGCTCCGCTTCAACCCGATGAAGCGGAACCGCGGCGGCGAGCGCGACCTCGACCACATCATCCACGCCGCGCTCCGCGGGCTCGACATCGCGAGCCTCGAGTACCCGCAGGTGCGCGCGGGCCTGATCCTGATGATGGATCGGACCTTCTCGCCGCACCAGAACGAGATCATCGTCGAGAAGGCGATTCGCTGGGCGCCGCGCGGTGTCGTGGGGATCGACATCGCGGGGCCGCGGCCCGGCGGCGAGCGCTACGACTACGCGCAGGTGCAGCCCATGGTGGAGGAGGCCCGCGCCGCCGGCCTCGGCGTGACGATCCACGTCGGCGAGGAAGGCGGGGAGATGGGCCGCGCCGAGATCGGCCAGGTGCTCGAGCTCCTGAGCCCCGACCGGATCGGGCACGGGATCCTCGCGGCCGGCGACGACGAGCTGATGAAGGAGCTGCGCGACCGCGA
>DATFSG010000033.1:0-2418 GCA_035262765.1 Gaiellaceae bacterium
CGTGCACGTAGACCTGGAGCGACTGGACCGCGGAGGCGGGCGGATCCTCTCCCCAGAGCCCGTCGACGAGCTGGTCGGCGGTCACGACGCGCCCGCGATTGACGAGCAGGAGCGCGAGCAGAGCCCGCTGCTTCGGCGCGCCGAGCGCGGCCTCGTGGCCGTCGACGAGGGCCTCGATCGGCCCGAGCATGCGGAATTGCATCGTCATTCCCCTGCGCTTAACCCCTACCCAAGCGGATCTTAAGCGGCACCCACGACGCTCCTCCCGCCAGCCGCGCAAGTGGCTCAACCACAAGGAGGAACCGATGATCCGTGCAGGAGACTCGATCGAGAACCCGGTCACCGGCGAGCGCCTTGTCTTCCGGCAGACGACCCGCGAGACGAACGGCGCGGCCGTCGTGATCGAGACCTTCGTCCAGCCGAACGGCTTCGTGGCAGCGGCGCACGTGCACCCGAGCCAGGAGGAGCGGTTCGAGGTTCTTCGCGGCAGCGTCGGCTTCAAGGTCGGCCGCGAGAAGCTCGTCGCCGGCCCCGGCAAGCGCCTCACGGTGCCCGCAGGCACGCCGCACAAGTTCTGGAACGCAGGTGACGAGGTCGCGCACTTCGTCTGCGAGATCCGGCCCGCGCTGCAGTTCGAGTCGCTGATCGAGACGATGTTCAACCTCGCCGCCGACGGCAAGACGAACCGGAAGGGCATGCCGAACCCGCTGCACCTCGCGGTCATCGCGCAGGCGCACTTCGACACGGTTCAGCTGCCGTTCCCGCCGGCGATCGTCCAGAAGCTCGGCCTCGCGCTCGGCAGCCCGCTTGGCCGCGTGCTCGGCTACCAGCCCGTCTACATCCCGGCGGCTCCGGCCGCTCTGCCCGCCACGACCGCGGCCGCCTGATGCGTCGCGTCTTGTTCCTCGGGAGTCTCGTCCTGGGCCTGCTGCTGCTGGCAGGCCTAGGCGCGGCGGTCTCGCTCGTCCGTTCCGCCTTCTCACTCACCTTCGAGAGGAGCACCACAGCATGAGCACGGAGAATCGCCGCTGGGCTCTGGTCGGCCCGCTCGCCGTCGCCCTCTGGGTGGTCGGGATCATCCTGATCAACAGGAACGGCCCGGCCGAGCACGCGACCGGGAGCCAGATCCTCGCCTGGTACAAGTCCGACTCGGACACGATCACCATGGGCGCCTGGCTGTTCATGCTCGGCTGCCTGGCTTTCGTCGCCTTCGTCGCCGGCCTCCGGGTGCGGCTCACCGAGGCCGCCGGCCGGGCGAGTCAGCTCCCCATGCTCATGCTCGTCGGCGCCGGGATGGCGGCGCTGTCCGGAATCGTCACCGCTGGCGTCGACCTCGGTGGCGGAATCGACAAGAACGACATCACGCCGGCGATTGCCGCGGTCTTCCATCACTCCGTCGACATCTTCTTCGTCGGCGCGGAGATCGCCGCGATCCTGCCGCTCGCCGCGTTCGCGATCGTCGCCTGGCGCACGCGCGTCCTGCCGCGGTGGTGGGCAGCCTTCGCCGGGCTCGTTGCGGTCGTGCTGATTGCCGGCCCGATCGGCTGGCTCGGCCTGATCTTCGGCGTCCCGGTCTGGACGCTCGGCACGAGCCTCTTCGTGCGGCTGCGCTCCCCGGAGCGCATGCGGACGGCGGCCGTCGCCGCCTGACGCGGGAGGGGAGAGGGAGGCGCGCGACGGGGTCGGGTGGCGCCTCCCTCGAACTGCCCGAACGTACGCCCCACCCAAAGGGCGGGGAAGTGATCCCTCCGCCCTCGCGATCGAGCGTATCGTCGAACCCCTGGCGACAAGGTCGCGGCTTCGTGTCGGAACGCCGCACGACGTCGGCCGCGGCAGGAAGAGCTACGCGACCCGGCTGGCGGCTCGCGGCGCGCCCTCGTGCGCGGGCAGGTAGAGCCGCTCGACGTACTCGGCCGCCATCCGCGCGGTGCCGAAGCGCGGGCCGAGCTCGGCGATCGACTCTCGCATCAGCGCGATCCAGCGCTGCGGCAGCCCGCTGTCGCCCCGCTCGTAGTACGCGGGGAGCACCTGCTGCTCGAGCACCGCGTACAACGCGTCGGCATCGGCCTCGTCCTGCCCGGCCTCGCCCGCGCCCTCCTCGGCGGCGCCCTCAATCGCGAACCCGCACTCAGGCGAATACGCCTCGGCCCACCAGCCGTCGAGAATCGAGCAGTTGAGCACGCCGTTGAGCGCGGCCTTCATTCCGGAGGTGCCCGACGCTTCGAACGGCCGCCGTGGCGTGTTCAGCCAGACATCGACGCCCTGCACGAGCCGCCTCGCGAGCGTCATCTCGTAGTCCTCGAGGAAGACGACGCGCCCGGCTGCCGCAGGCTCCCGCGCGAAGTCCACGACGAGCTGGATCAGATCCTTCCCGTCCTCGTCCGCCGGGTGCGCCTTGCCGGCTACGAGCACCTGGAT
>DATFSG010000034.1:0-4961 GCA_035262765.1 Gaiellaceae bacterium
GACTTCGGATACCGCTTGACGAGATCGACGACCTCTACTGCGGGGCCTTCGGAGTCCGTTCCAACCACGTCGAAATCCTAGGGCCAAGGGTGTACGTTCGGGCCATGAACGTGCCCTCGAATCGCACGG
This sequence comes from Gaiellaceae bacterium, assembly GCA_035262765.1. GTDB lineage: Bacteria > Actinomycetota > Thermoleophilia > Gaiellales > Gaiellaceae > Palsa-739. Next base: position 130 of record DATFSG010000034.1, read on the forward strand.
TCGAAGGCCGCAAGACGGTCACCGTGCTCTTCTGCGACCTCGTCGCGTTCACCGAGCTCGCGGGCCGGCTCGACCCGGAAGCACTCCAGGTCCTGATGCTTCGCTTCTTCGAGCGCGCGGCAGCGGCGATCGAGGCGCACGGCGGCACGGTGGAGAAGTTCATCGGCGACGAGGTCATGGCCGTTTTCGGCGTGCCGGTCGTACACGAGGACGACGCGCTGCGGGCGGTCCGCGCCGCTCTCGCCGTGCGCGAATGCGTGGCCGAACTCGACCGCGAAAGCGACGTCCATCTGGAGGTGCGGATCGGGGTCAACACCGGCGAAGTGGTGACCGCGGACCCGTCGGCCGGCCACGGGTTCGTCAGCGGCGACGCCGTCGCCGTCGGCAAGCGCCTCGAGCAGGCGGCCGCGCCGGGCGAGATCGTGCTGGGCGAGTCGACGTACCGCCTCGTCGAGCACGCCGTCCACGCGACGCCGCTCGATCCCCTGCACCTGAAGGGGAAGGCCGAGGAGGCGATCGCGTTTCGGCTGGAGTCGGTCGACCCCGCGGCGACGGCGATCCCGCGCCGCGACGACACGCTCTTCGTCGGCCAGGAGCAGGAGCTGGAGCGCCTCCGTTCTGCGTACGGCGAGGCCGCCTCCTCGGGCGTCCGCCTCGTGACGATCGTCGGCGATTCCGGCATCGGCAAGTCGAGGCTGGCGCGCGAGCTGCTCCTGTCCGTCGAGGGCGAGGCGAGCGTCGTCGTCGCGAGCTGCCCGCCGTACGGCGAGGGGACGACGTTCTCGCCGATCCGCGAGGCCTTCCGGCACGCCGGCCGCGACGAAGGCGTGCTCGAGGGCTCGAGCTACGAGGTGTTTGCGGCGACACGGAGCCTGTTCGAGGATCTCGCCCGCGAGCAGCCGCTCGTCGCGGTCTTCGACGACATCCACTGGGCCGAGGAGATGCTGCTCGACCTGATCGAGCATCTCTCCGTGCGCCTGGGCGGCGCTCGTGTGCTGCTCCTCTGCCTCGCCCGGCCCGAGCTGGCCGAGCGGCGGCCGCAGTGGCTGTCGCGGCCGGAGGCGACGTTGAGGCTGGAAGCCCTGTCCGCCCTGGACGCCCGCGGCCTGCTCGACGCGCTCGACGCGCCCGCCGCGGTGCGCGAGCGCATCGCGGAGCTCGCCGAAGGCAATCCGCTCTTCATCGAGCAGCTCGCAGCGTTCGCCGGCGAGGAGGGCGACCACGTTCCACTGAGCGGGTCGATCCGCGGTGTCCTCCACGCCCGGCTCGACCGGCTGGACGCGGAGGAGCGGCACGTGCTCGAGCGCGCCTCCGTGATCGGCCGCAGCTTCCCGCTCGAGGCGGTCCTGCAGCTGATTCCGGCCGACGAGCGAGAGCAGGCGCACGCCCGCATGTTCGAGCTCGCGCGGCGAGGCCTGATCCGACCCGACGTGATGAGCCGGGAGGACGGCTTCCGCTTCCAGCACGCGCTCATTCGCGAGGCCGTCTACGAGGGCATGCCGAAGTCGCTGCGCGCCGACCTGCACGAGACTGTCGCGGCGCGGCTGGACGAGGCGGGCGACGCCGCACCAGCGGTCGTTGGCTACCACCTCGAGCACACCTGCCTGCTGCGGACGGAGCTCGGCCTGCGAGACGCCGAGCTCGCGAAGCGCGCGGGCCGCCTCCTGCGGCTCGCGGCCGAGGAGACGCTCAGCCGCACCGATGCGCCTGCGACGATCTCGCTGCTCGAGCGCGCTCGCACGCTGCTCCCCGACGACGATCGCGACCTGCCCGCGCTGTTGACCAGCCTGGGAGTCGCGCGCCTGAACGCCGGCGACCTTCCCGGCGCGGAGTCGGCGCTCGGCGAGGCGGCGGACGCCGCCGTCGCGCTCGACCAGCGGGCCGCCGAGCTGCACGCACGCATCGAGCTCCAGTTCATGCGCGCCTTCGCCGAGAGCACTCCGGTCGAGGAGAGCGTCGCGCTTGCAAGGGAGGCGATCGCTGAGCTCGAACCACTCGGGGACGAGCTCGCGCTCGCCCGCGCCTGGTGGCTGGCCAGCGCCGGCGACCTGGCGGCGGGCCGCTGGCGCGCGCGAGGGGAAGCTGTCGAACGAGCACTTCAGCACGCGCGCCGGGCGCGGGCGGGCGCGGAGATGCTCGGGACGCTGGCGGGCCTCTTCGCGCAGGCGCTCCTGCATGGACCGACTCCGGTCGACGAGGCGATCACCCAGATCCAGGATCTGCGCGACGAGCTCGGGCTCGACGCGCCGCTGCGCGGCTCCATCAACACGAGCCTGGCCGGCCTCTACGCGACGCGCGGCGACTTCGACGAGGCACGCCGTCTCTTTCGGGACGCGGCCGCGACCTACGAGGAGTTCGGGCTCCGCTTCCGGCGGGCCAACCAGTCGTTCGTCGGCGCCCAGATCGAGCTGCTCGCGGGCGACATCGCGGCGGCCGAGCGGCAGCTGCGCGACTCCTCCGCGGCGTTCGACGAGATCGGCGCCGCCACGTCCGCGACCACACATCGCGCCCTGCTCGCCGAGGTCGTGGCGAGGCTCGGGCGGCTCGACGAGGCGACGGAGCTGGCCCAGCAGGTTGCAGCCAAGGCGTCCCCGGACGACCTCATCGGCCAGGTGCTGTCACGGTCGGCGCTAGCCCGCATCCGCACGGCTGAAGGCTCGCCGCGCGAAGCGCTCGAGTTGACGGCCGAAGCGCGCCGGCTCCTCGCGGAGGCCGAGTTCCCGCAGCTGGCAATCGCCGCGCTCACCGCCGGTGCCGAAGCGGCTGCGGCAGCGGGCGACAGCCCCGAGGCGGAGCGGTTGCTCGCCGAGGCGCAGCAGATCGCCGAGGCCAAGGGGGCGATCGCAAGCCTGGCGCAGCTTGATGCCGTTCGCGCTGCGGGATAGATTCGCCTTTGGGGTACTGCGGACAGGAGGCGCGAATGAGCGAGGAAACCCACGGCGGCGACGGCATCGAGGAGCACGGGATCGAAGAGCACGCCACCACACCACATCCCACGGGGATCGAAGAGCACGGGATCGAGGAGCACGGGATCGAGGAGCACGGCCTCGGCGACGACGACGAAGAAGACGACCGCGGCGACGTCGGCGAGTAGAAAGCGACTCGGCGGCAGCGCGCGCAAGCCGCTGCCGGGAGCACACCGCGTCGGCGCGGTTGCGTCCGACGAACCGGTCGAGGTGACGGTGATCGTGCGTCCGCGCGAGCCGTTGCCTGCCCCGGACGAGCTCGGCGCGCAGCCGATCGGAGAGCGCCGCTATCTGACCCGGCGCGAGTTCGCCGCGCGCTACGGCGCCGACCGGAAGGACCTCGCCGCGATCGAGGAGTTCGCGACGGAGCACGGCCTTCACATCCGGCAGGCGAGCGCCGCCCGTCGCAGCGTCGTCCTCGACGGGCCGGCGGCGCAGATGCAGAAGGCGTTCTCGACCCGGCTCTCCCGCTACCGCTCGCCGGAAGGCGACTATCGCGGGCGTTCGGGCCACCTTCACGTCCCGGCCTCGGTGGCGCCGGCGATCGAGGCGGTGCTCGGCCTCGACGACCGGCAGCAGGCGAGCACGGACTCTCACGTCGTCCCGCACGAGCGTGTTGAACAGGCCCGCACCAACGCCTTCACGCCCCCGCGTGTCGCCGAGCTCTATGAGTTTCCGCGCCGCCTCGACGGCGGCGGGCAGCGGATCGCGGTGCTCGAGTTCGGCGGCGGCTTCCGGCGCTCGCAGCTGCGGCGCTACTTCGCGAAGCTCCGCAAGCCGATGCCGGCAATCACCGCGGTCTCCGTCGACGGCGTCCGCAACCGGCCGGGCATCCGCCACGGCGCCGACGGCGAGGTGATGCTCGATATCGAGGTGATCGGCGCGATCGCTCCGGGCGCGGAGCAGCTCGTCTACTTCGCGCCGGGAACGGACCGCGGCTTCGTCGATGCCGTCACGACCGCGCTGTTCGATCCGCGCGGGCCGTCCGTTCTCTCGATCAGCTGGGGCCAGGCCGAGGCGGACTGGACGGAGCAGGGCCGGCACGCGCTCGACCAGGCGTTCCGGGCGGCGGCTCTGCTCGGCATCACGGTCTGCGCCGCGTCGGGCGATCACGGTTGGACGGACGGCGCCACCGGTCGCGAGGCCCACGTCGACTACCCGGCCTCGAGCCCACACGTGCTCGCCTGCGGCGGCACGCGCCTCTCGGAGAAGGAAGGGGGCATCGACGAGGTCGTCTGGAACAACCACGACGGCAACTCGACAGGAGGCGGCGTCAGCTCCTTCTACGACGTCCCGGCGTGGCAGCGGGGCGTGCGAGTTCCGCCCTCCGTCAACGAAGGCGCTCGCGCCGGCCGCGGCCTTCCGGACGTCGCCGGGAACGCGGATCCCGAGACCGGTTGGCTGGTCGGTGACGGCGTCCACGACCACCCCTTCGGCGGCACGAGCGCCGTGGCGCCGCTCTGGGCCGCGTTCGTCGCCCAGCTCAACCAGCACCTCGGCGCTCGCGCGGGCTTCCTCAATCCGCTGCTCTACGGGCTCGACCGCTCGGTCTTCAACGACGTCCCGACCGGCGGAAACGGCGCCTATCGCGCCCGCCGGGGAGCCTGGGACGCGTGCACCGGTCACGGCACGCCGCGCGGCCAGGCCCTCCTGGACGCGCTCAGCAGCTGACCAAGAGGCTCGTGTAACGATTTCGGTTCGATCTCGCCGAAACGCCGAAGAGTTCGGCACACTGGGGCGATGCGGCGCGGGGTCTGGTCCCTCGTTCTCGGAGTTCTCCTGGCCGCGGGCGGCGCGGCGTCGGCGCTTGCTGCCGGGACGACGACCACCACGGCGACCACGACGACGTCGACGACAACCACGGCG
>DATFSG010000035.1:0-6616 GCA_035262765.1 Gaiellaceae bacterium
GCTAGGGACTCGCAGGCGAACACGTCCCTGGGGCGAAGTACGCTGACGGCGTGCTCGCGGCGATCAGCCCGCACCTCAGCGTTCTCGACGAGCTAGGCGACCACCTCGACGTCCTCTGGGGCGCGCTCGTCGCCTTCGCCATCGTCGTCCTGCTGGCGCCGATGGTGGGAGGGATGGCTCGCCGGCTCGGCGTCGTGGACATCCCCGGCGGCAGGCGCATCAACCCGCTGCCGGTGCCGCGTCTCGGCGGGATCGCGCTCTTCCTCGGGATGCTCGTGCCGGCGCTCGCGTTCCTCCACGTCGGCCAGCAGACGCGCGGGCTGCTGCTCGGCGCGACGATCGCCGTCACGGTCGGGATCGTCGACGACTTTCGCGGCCTCCCGTGGTACTCGAAGCTCGCGGGCCAGATCGCGGCCGCGGCCGTGGCAACCGGTTTCGGCATCTGGGTCGACCGGTTCACGTTCCCGTTCGTCGGCATCCACACGCTGCCGTCGTCGGTCGGAATCCCGCTCACGATCATCTGGATCGTCGCGATCATGAACATGGTCAACTTCCTCGACGGACTCGACGGTCTCGCTGCCGGGGTCGCGGCGATCGCGGGGCTGACGTTCAGCGTGATCGCGCTCTCGCTCGGGAAGGTCGACGCGGCGATCCTCTCGGCCATCGTCTTCGGCGCTTGCGTCGGCTTCCTGCGCCACAACTTCTATCCGGCGCGGATCATCATGGGCGACTCGGGCGCGCTGCTGCTCGGCTACATGCTCGCCACGATCTCGGTGCAGGGCCTCCTGAAGACGGCCGCGACCGTCGCCCTGTTCTTCCCGCTGCTCGTCCTCGCGATCCCGATCGTGGACACGACCTTTGTCGTCGTGCGGCGGCTCAAGCACGGCGAGCGCGTGTTCGAGCCGGACCAGGCGCACCTGCACCACCGCTTCCTGCGACGGGGCTTCTCGCAGCGGCGCGCTGCGCTGACGATCTGGGTCTGGTGCATCACCCTCGCGGCCGCGGCGTTCGCAACCAGGTTCGTCCCGTTCCGCGCCCACGGCGTCTGGCATCCCTGGTGGACGGCCCTCGCCGCAGCGATCGGCCTCACGGCGGTGCTCTTCTCGGTCTACGTCGTCTACGTGCTCGAGATCGTGAAGCTCGGCAACCGAATCCAGCGGCGCCGCAAACCGGACGATCCGCTCCGGAAAATCGCCTAGCCAGAGGTCCGGCGTTACACGGGTCCTCGGGGGTGTTGACGAGAGTCAACCTTGGGCAGCCTTTTCCGTGCTCCAACTGGGGTACCCCGATCGGGAGTGTGGAAGGAGGCTCGTGCCAATGGACGTTCGTCTAGCCGCCTGGGGCAGCTAGCCCCCGTCTGCGGCAGATAACGCCCGCGCCGGAGCCGTCGTAAGATGCTGCCGTCAGCCCGGCGGCTCCAGCGGGCCACAACGAACGCCGGCGCGACACCGCTATGACGCGTTTTCTCGCGCCCTTCGCCAGCCGTGACTTCCGCCTTCTCTGGACGGCGAGCACGATCTCGTTGCTCGGAGACGGGGTCTGGTACGTCGCGATCGGCTGGCAGACACTCGCGCTGAAGAACAACGCCACCGCGCTGGCGCTGGTCTGGCTCGCCTTCACGCTGCCGCACATCGCGATGCTGCTGTTCGGAGGCGTGCTCTCGGACCGGCTGCCGCGTCGCCGCGTCCTCCTCGGGGCCAATATCGTCTCGGGAGTCTTCGTCGGCACCATCGCCGCGCTGTCGCTCACCGGCGAGCTCTCGCTCTGGAAGCTGTTCATCCTCGTGGCCGGCTACGGCGCCAGCGAGGCCGTGTTCGGGCCCGCCTACGGCGCGATCGTGCCGGATCTCGTCGACCGGGAGATCCTCACGCAGGCGAACTCGCTCAACCAGCTCAACCGGCCGATCGCCCTGCGGCTCGCCGGGCCGGCGCTCGGCGGAGCTCTCGTCGTCGGGCTCGGGGTGGGCTGGGCGCTGGCGTTCGACGCCGGGACGTTCGCCGTCTCGGCCCTGATCCTCTCCCGGATGGCCGTGCCGCGCACCGCGGCCGTGCTTGCCGGGATGACGACGAGCATCCGCGCGGTTCTGCGGGAGGTCGGCGAGGGCCTGTCCGCCGTCCGGCGGGTGCCGTGGCTATGGGCCGGGATGGGAGCCGACGCGATCGGCACGCTCGCGACCTGGGGCGTCGTGCAGGCGCTCGTTCCGGTGCTGGTGCGCAACGACCTGGGCGGCGGTGCCGGCGCGCTCGGGGCCATCTACGCAGCTGGCGGCGTCGGCGCGGTGGTCGCGGCGCTCCTGACCGGCTCTCGCGGAGCTCCGCGGCGGCCCGTGACGGTGCTCTTCCTCGTTCTCGCGGGGAAGGTCGCCGCCGTCGGCCTCTTCGGCTTCGCCACGAGCGCGGCGACGGCGATGATCGCGAGCTTCCTGATGGGGGCGCTCTCGACCGTCGGCCTCGTGGTCTGGATGACCCTGATCCACGAGCGCGTGCGAGGCGACCTGCTGGGACGAGTCAACAGCATCGACTGGCTCGTCTCGACGAGCCTGATGCCGATCGCGCTCGCGGTGGTCGGCCCGCTCGCCGACGCCTTTGGAGTGCGCGCGCTGTTGGTCGTTGCGGGATTCGGCGGCGCGCTGCTCGTCCTCTCGTTCCTGCTCGTCCCGGGCGTGCTGGCCGGGGAGCGGCTCCACGACCGCCCCGAGCCGACCTAATCTCGTTCGGCTCGCTCGACGAACTCGGTGAGCAGCTTGTTGAACGGCTCGCCGAGCCGCTGGATCGAGTGGCCCGCGCCCGGCAGGACGGTACGCTCGGCGCCGAGCCGCTCCTCGAGCACGTCGCACAGCGCCTCGAAGGCCGGGCTGTGGCCGCCCGAGACGACGAGCTTCGGGAACGAAGCGCGCGCCAGCTCGTCGAACGGGATCACCGCCTCGGACGGTGGGCGCTCGACCATCAGTGTCCGCGCGCCCTGCAGGAGCTCGGGCGTGAAGTTGCCGGGCGGGGTGGAGGAGCCGACGAGCCCGAGGAAGCCGCGCAGGAACTCGCCCGGGTCGCGCGGCCCGTTCGCCCAGTGCTCCTCGACCCGAGCCATGAACCCGTCCGCCGGGGGGATCCCGCGCGCGGCTCCGAACGCCGGCGGCTCGATCACGGTCAGCGAGCGGAGCTCTGTCGGGTGCCGCGCCGCGGCGAGGAGCGCGATCACGCCGCCGTAGGAATGGCCGACGAGATGCGTCCCCGGCTCGACGAACGCGTCGAGCCAGACCGCCTCGTCCTCAAAGTCGACGTGCTCGACGTCCGGTCCGGGCGGGAAGCCGCGCCGGTTCGGCGCCACGATCTCGAACCGGTCCGCGAGCGGTTTCTGGGCGCTCCAGGTCAGGTCCGCGTTGACCACGGAACCGTGAACTAGCAGGAGGCGAGGTTGGCTATCCATGCGGGTTTCGGGTGTCACAAAGTACTCGTTCGCGGGGCCTCCCACGATGCTATTCTCGCCCCGGATGCAGGGGACCACCTCGACGCAGTTCAACGCCGCTGGAGCCGGGGGCGTTCTCCTAGCCGTGCTCGCGGTTTTCGTCGGCATCGGCGCCCTCGTCGGCTGGGCGGTCGGCTCGGGCGCGATCGGCGCGCTCTTCGGCGCCGTGGTCGGGATCTTCGGCGGAATCGTCGCGGTCTACCTGCGCTACGGGAACATGGCTTGATGCTCGGCACGCTCTTCTCCACGCGACGCGCAGAGCCGGATCATCTGCTGCCCGCGGTCGGCGGCACGCTCGTGATCGCGCTCCTCCTGCCGGTAGTCGCGCTCGTCGGCTGGAGCATCGCCGGCTGGGGGCTCGCGGCACTGCTCTGGGTCGGCCTCCACGTGCTCGACCTGTTCCTCGTCCGAGCGCGCTCCAGACCGGGTAGCGGCCCGGCGAGCTTCGGCCTCCAGGCGTTCGCGCTGTTCTTCAAGCTGATCGCCCTGCTCGTTGTGCTCTTCGCGGCGCTGGCTGCGGACCGCAACCTGGCGCTCACGACAGCATTGACGTACGGACTCGCCTACACCTTCGAGCTCGGACTGTCGCTGTCTACCTACTTCGGGGCGCAGTCGCGGTGATGAGGCTCCGGATCCTGCTCGGCGTCGGCGCGCTCGCGCTGCTCGCGCCGTCGGCCGCCTTCGCGCGCGGGAACTTCGACCCGTCGCAGGAGTTCAAGCAGGAGGACTGGATCCCGATCCACCTCGGCCCGATCGACCTCTCGATCACGAAGGCGGTGGTCTACCTGATGCTGGGGGCGCTGCTCACGATCGGGATCGGGATCTTCACGATGCGCAGCAGACTCGCGCTCCTGCCCGGCAAGCGGCAGACGATCGGCGAGGCGCTGTACGAGGTCGCGCAGACGCAGATCGCGGAGCAGGGGCTCCCGACCAAGGCGATCGGGCGCTGGTTCCCCTATGTCGCGTCGCTGCTCCTCTTCATTTTCTCGGTCAACCTGCTCGGCTTCATCCCCCTGCCTGTTACCGGGGAGACCTGGCACCACATCCCGACCTGGGGGATCTACGCGGCTACGTCGTCGCTCTCGGTGACGCTGGCCCTCGCGCTCCTCACCTTCTGCTTCACGCACTACGAGGGGATCAAGTGGAACGGGACGCGGAAGTACTTCAAGAGCTGGATCCCCGAGGCGCCGAAGGCGCTCCTGTTCCTGATCGTGCCGCTCGAGATCCTGGGCCAGTTCATGCGGCTGATCTCGCTGAGCGTCCGGCTCTTCGCGAACATGCTCGCGGGCCACATCCTGATCCTCACGTTCCTGGGCCTGATCTTCATCTTCGAATCGCTGGCCCTGGTCTTCGTGATCATCCCCGCGACGGTCTTCTACCTCTTCGAGGTGGTCATCGTGGTCGGGATCCAGGCGTTCATCTTCGCCGCCCTGTCCGCCATCTACATCGGCTCGGCGATCGAGCCGGAGCACTAAGGAGGAAACGAAAATGATCGGCTACATCCTCGCCGCAACGACCGGCAACGTCACGAATGCCGGCAAGGCGATCGGCCTCGCGCTCGGAGTCGGGCTCGGCGCGGCCGGCGCCGGCGTCGGCATCGGGATCATCTTCGGCTCGATGATCCAGTCCGTCGCCCGCCAGCCCGAGCTGCGCAGCGAGCTCCAGGGCATCCAGTGGCTCGGCTTCGCCCTCACCGAGGCCGTCGTCTTCTACGGTCTGCTCGGCTCGATCCTCGCGTACGTGCTGGTCCATTGATCGTCGCATCGAACCCACTGATCTCGGTCACGCCGGGGCTGATGATCTGGACGATCGTCTGCTTCCTGATCTCGCTCTGGGTGCTCAAGCGGTACGCGTTCGGCCCGATCCAGAACATGATCGAGCAGCGTCGGGCCTCGATCGAGCACTCGATCGAGGCGGCGGACAACGCCCGTGACGAGGCGGAGCGGCTGCTCGAGGAGCACAAGAAGCTGATCGCGGAGGCGCGCGGCCAGGGCGAGGCGATCCTCGCCGAGGCGCGCAAGACCCGCGAGTCGATGGAGCAGCGGATGCGCGAGGAGACCGAGGCCGAGCGGCAGCGCCGGCTCGAGGAGACGCGCAAGGAGATCGCGGCCGAGACGGCACGCGCCCTCCAGCAGATCCGCGCCGAGGTCGCCGACCTCACGCTCGAGGCTGCGTCGCGGGTGGTCGGTCGCACGCTCGACGCCGAGCGCGACCAGCAGCTGATCGAAGAGGCGATCGCCGGTCTCGACTTCTCGCGCCTCGAGGAGTCGGCATAGCCGTCGCGCACCGCATCTACGCCGAGGCGCTCTTCGGCGCCGCGAAGGACGCGGGCAGGCTCGCGCAGGTGAACGAGTCACTGAGCGACTTCGCCTCCGCGATCGCCGAGTCGCCGGAGCTGCGCGCCGTCCTGCGCAACCCGCAGCTCGAGCCGAGCGCGAAGGCGGCGATCCTCGACGACCTCGCGGGCGACGACGAGCCTCTGTTCGCGAACTTCCTTCAGCTGGTGGCGGAGAAAGGGCGCGCGGGCGAGCTCGAGGAGATCGCGAAGGAGTTCGAGCGGCTGATGGCGCGCGAGGAGCGGCGCCTCACCGTCGAGCTGACGACGGCGCGCGAGCTGACCGAGGCCGAGACGAAGGCGATCCTGAAGCAGATCGAGGACGCGGCGGGGCGCAAGGTCGAGGCGACGCAGAAGGTCGATCCCGACCTGGTTGGCGGCATCGTCCTGCAGGCGGGCTCGCTGCGCGTCGACGCGAGCGTCCGCGGGAGACTGGAACGACTGAGAAACGAACTCGTGAGGAGTTGAGAGCGCCTTGAAGCTGAGACCGGAAGAGATCACGTCGATCCTGCGCCAGCGGATCGAGCAGTACGACGTCGAGACCGACCTCGCCGAGGTCGGCACCGTCCTCCAGATCGGCGACGGCATCGCCCGGATCTACGGGCTCGAGAACGCGGTCGCGATGGAGATGCTCGAGCTCGAGCACGGCGTCACCGGCCTGGCCTTCAACCTCGAGGAAGACGACGTCGGCGCGGCGCTCTTCGGCGACTGGGAGCAGGTCAGCGAGGGCGAGCCGGCGCGGCGCACGGGCAAGGTCGCGAGCGTCCCCGTCGGCGAGGCTCTGCTCGGGCGCGTCGTCGACCCGCTCGGCAACCCGCT
>DATFSG010000036.1:0-2561 GCA_035262765.1 Gaiellaceae bacterium
CAGATCCGGCGGCGCAACTGCTTCTTCTGCAAGGAGCACATCGCCGAGATCGACTACAAGAACATCACCCAGCTGCGCCGCTACGTCTCCGAGCGCGGCAAGATCCGCAGCCGCCGCATCACCGGCGCGTGCCGCCGGCACCAGGTGCAGGTGGCGACCGCCGTCAAGCGGGCGCGCGAGATGGCGCTGCTGCCGTACGTCGCCGAGGGCTCGGAGGAGCGCAGCGGCGGACGGCGCGATCGTGGCGACCGGGGCGATCGCGGCGACCGCGGGGACCGCTGATGGAGGTCATCCTCCTCTCGGACGTCGAGCACGTCGGCCTGCGCGGCGACGTGGTCTCGGTCGCCCGCGGCTACGCCCGGAACTACCTCCTGCCCAGGCGGCTCGCCGAGGAGGCGACGCCGGCGCTGGTCGCGGAGCTGCAGAAGCGCGACACGCTACGCGCCCGGCACGAGGCGAAGACGGCCGACCAGGCGAACGAGATTGCAGAGGCGCTGTCGAAGACGGTGCTGCGCTTCGAGGTCAAAGCCGGCCCGACCGGCTCCCTCTTCGGCTCGGTCACGCCGACCGACATCGCGGACCAGATCTGGGAGTCGAAGAAGATCCGCGTCGATCGCCGCAAGATCGAGACCGACCCGATCAAGCGGATCGGCCGCTACGAGGTTCCGATCGGCCTGTTCGAGGACGTGCGCGTCGAGATCAAGACCGAGGTCATCCCGGAGGGCGGCGAGCTGCCGTCCGACGAGGAACTCGCGCAGCTCGAGGCAGCCGAGCGGGCCGAGCAGGAAGCCGCGGAGGAGCCCGAGCCCCACGTCGAGATCGAGGAGATCCTCGCCGAGGTCGATGCAGCGGAGGCCGCCGAAGCGGCCGAGGCCGAGGCTGCCGAAGCAGAGCCCGCGGAGGCCGACGAGGCCGAAGCGGAGGAGGCCGAGCCCGAGTGGCGGGCCGACGCCGACGCGGCGCTCGGGGACGAGTAGCGCAGGCTCGCAGCCTCTTCACACACTGTCCACGGCGGTGTGGATCTCTGTAGGAAAGTCCCGCTCCTAGCGCTTCTTCCATCCCCAGGTGCGCCGTCCGGCGCGCCTGCAACGATGGCTGTTTCTCCTGCAAATGGCCAAAAACGACCTGTTCACAAGAGACATTTCCACGGCTGGAAAACCGGCAGAAGGCCTGCTGGAATCGACACGCATGTCGCTTGCCCCCGTCCCGACGCCTGCCTCCGTCCCCGGCGCCGTCCCACCGCAGAATCTCGAAGCCGAGGAGTCGGTCCTCGGCGCGATGATGATCTCGGGGAACGCCATCGCCGCGGTCACCGAGATCCTCGACGCGAGTGACTTCTACCGGGAGTCGCACGCCAAGATCTACCGCGCCGCACTCCAGCTCTACGGCAAGAACGAGCCGGTCGACGCGATCACGCTCACGAACGAGCTCGAGCAGCGCGGCGAGCTCGAGGAGATCGGCGGGCGCGTCCGCCTCCACGAGCTGGCTCGCCTCGTGCCGGCCACCGCCAACGCTCGCCATTACGCCGAGATCGTCCGCGAGACGGCGACGCTGCGCGGCCTGATCCTCGCGGGCGGCCAGATCGCGCAGCTCGGCTGGGACCGCGAGGGTGAGCCGCAGGAGCTGGTGGCGCGCGCCGAGCAGCTTGTCTTCGAGCTGGCCGAGCGGCGCGCCGAGGGCGAGCTCGTCCTCTTCAAGGACACGCTCGTCGAGACGTTCCAGCGGATCAGCCACCTCTACGAGTCCGGCGCCGACGTCACCGGCCTCGCGAGCGGCTTCAAGGACCTCGACCGGATCACCGCCGGCTTCCAGCCCTCGAACCTCGTGATCCTCGCCGCCCGCCCGTCGATGGGCAAGAGCGCCTTCGCGCTCGAGATCGCGAACCACGTCGCCGTCGACCAGCAGACACCGTGCGCGTTCTTCAGCCTCGAGATGTCGCGGCAGGAAGTGGCGCAGCGCCTGATCTGCTCCCGCGGCAAGGTCGATGCGCACCACATCCGCACCGGCAAGCTCTCGAAGGACGACTGGCCGCGCCTCGCGCAGGCGTGCGGCCAGCTCGAATCGGCGCCGCTCTTCGTCGACGACACGCCGGCGCTCAGCCTGCTCGAGCTCCGCGCCCGCGCGCAGACCCTGAAGCGGCGCGAGCCGAACCTCGGCCTCGTCGTCGTCGACTACCTCCAACTGATGACGACCGGCCGCAGTGAGGAGAGCCGCCTGCAGGAGGTGTCCTCGATCTCCCGCGGCCTGAAGGAGATCGCCAAGGACCTCGACATCCCGGTGATCGCGCTCTCCCAGCTCAACCGCTCGCCCGAGCAGCGGCACGACAAGCGCCCGATGCTCAGCGACCTGCGCGAGTCGGGCTCGATCGAGCAGGACGCCGACCTCGTGATGTTCCTCTACCGCGAGGAGTACTACGACCGCGACGAGACCGAGGACAGCAACAAGGGCGTGGCCGACGTGATCGTCGCGAAGCACCGCAACGGCCCGACCGGCGACTTCAAGGTCGCCTTCATCAGTAAGTACGCGAAGTTCGCGCCCCTTGCCCACTAGCCTCACAGCCA
>DATFSG010000037.1:0-9454 GCA_035262765.1 Gaiellaceae bacterium
CCGTCGACCGTCGCGGTCAACGTCGCCTCGAGCTCGGCGACGCGCTCGGCCTCCTCGCTGACGAAGTTGCCGAGGTAGCCGGCGCACGCGAACTTCCACAGCTCGCGCCGGCGGCGGTTCCCGTCGACCGAGGCCCCGAGCCCGAGCGCCGTGTCGAGCTGCGTCAGCTGTTCGTGCCGCTCGTAGATCGGCCCCAGCTCGAGCGTCTCTTTCAACCCCGCAAAGTGGAGGTACGACTCTTCGTCGAGCTCGGCGAGGAACCGGTCGGCGTCCGCGCTGAGCGCGTCGATCTCCCTTTGTGCGAGCGGCTCCGCCATGCGGGTTCGTAGGATAGACCCGTGCAAGAGATCTCTCTCAAGACCGACCGCAAGACGCAGCTGATCGAGATCACCGATCAGATCAGCGAGGCGCTCGGCGGTATGAACGGCGCCACGGCGGCGCTGATCTACGTCCCGCACACGACCGCCGGCGTTGCGATCAACGAGCGGATCGATCCCGAGCTCGTGACCGATCTCGAGAATGCGTTCCAGCGAGTCGTCGGCGACGACTGGGAGTGGAAGCACGACGACGCCGACGGGCCGAATGCTCCGTCGCACGCGCGCGCCTCTCTCGCCTCGAGCCCGCAGGTGCTGATCCCGCTGCGCGATGGGAGCCTCGCCCTCGGCAGGTACCAGGGCATCTTCTTCTGCGAGTTCGACGGGCCGCGCGACCGCAAGATCTACGTCACGACGCTCTAGCCGCGTTACCGTTGGCGCATGGCCGCGCCCGTGACGAAGGGGGAGGAGCTCGAGCTCGACGTCGACTCGCTCGCGTTCGGCGGCAACGGAGTCGCGCGGCTCGACGGCTACGTCGTCTTTGTGCGGCGCGGGCTGCCGGGCGACCGCGTTCGCGCTCGGGTCACGAAGGTCAAGCGCAACCACGCAGAGGCGCTCGCGACGGAGGTCATCAGGCCCGGGCCGGAGCGGGTCGACGCGCCGTGCGCGCACTTCCCCGCCTGCGGCGGCTGCCGCTTCCAGGATCTCGCGTATGAGGCGCAGCTCGCGCAGAAGGAGATGCAGGTGCGTGACGCGTTGCAACGGCTCGCCGGCGTCGCCGAGCCACCGCTCGAGCCGATCCTCTCGTGCGAGCCGGAGATCTTCCACTACCGCAACAAGGTCGAGTACTCGTTCACGGCTGCGCCCGAGGGAACGGCGCTCGGCTTCCACCGGGTCGGGCGCTGGGACGAGGTGCTCGAGATCGAGCGCTGCTGGCTGATCGACGAGGTCGGCAACGGGATCCGCGACGCCGTCCGCGCCTGGGCGCGCGAGGAGGGGCTGGAGCCGTACTCGCAGGCCGACGGGAGCGGTTACCTGCGCCACCTCGTCGTGCGGCAGGGCCGCAACACGGGCCAGGCGCTCGTCCAGCTCGTGACCGCGCCGGGCGAGCGGTTCGAGACCGGCTACTTCGTGGACGTCCTGCGCCGCTTCCCCGAAGTACGCTCGATCCACTGGTCGATCAACGACACGGCGGCCGAGGTCACTAACCTGCCGACGCGGCTGCTCTGGGGCGAGGAGTGGATCGAGGAGGAGCTCTGTGGACTGCGGTTCCGCGTCCGCCCGAACGCCTTTCTCCAGACGAATACGGCGATGGCCGAGCGGCTGTACGCGCTCGCGCGCGAGGCCGCCGGGCTCAGCGGCGACGAGACGGTGTGGGATCTCTACTGCGGGATCGGGACAATCGGCCTCTCAGTGGCGGCCGACGCGCTGACGGTCTGGGGGATCGAGGTCTCGGAGGAGTCCGTCGCCTGCGCGCTCGAGAACGCCGAGCTCAATGCGATCACGAACGCGGCCTTCTTCGCCGGGAACGTCGGCGTGGTCGTGGAGGAGTTGCTCGAGCGCTCGGGCCCGCCGGGCGTCGTCGTGGTCGACCCGCCGCGCGCAGGCCTGGCAGGGAAGGCGCTCCGCCGTCTCGGCCGCATCGGAGCGCCGCGGCTCGTCTACGTCTCCTGCAACCCGACGACGCTCTCCGGCGACGTAAAGGCGCTACGCGAGGAGTACGGCTACGAGCTGAAGCGCGTGACGCCGGTGGACATGTTCCCGCACACGCCGCACGTCGAGTGCGTCGCGCTGCTCGAGCGCGCCGCATAGGCTCCCCGGATGGCTGAATCGCCGGAGGAGAAGGAAGCGCTCGCGAAGCTCGACGAAGCCACCCGCGAGGTTGCCTGGGCCGAGGAGGACAAGGAGGCCGACCGCGAGTTCAACACTCGGGGCATCTTCGCCGGGTTCATGGGCGGGCTCGCGCGGTTTGGACGCCCTCGCCGCTTCCAGCGGGTCAAGGGCGACCCGGAGCTCGAACCGGTCGACGACCAGGATCCCGGCGACGAGCACGGCCTCCGCGACGCGCTGGATGACGACCACGCACAGAACTAGGCCTGGCGCCGCCTGAACCGGCGCCAGAGCAGGTCACAGTTCGCCAGGAGGAAGCCGACCGAGAGAAACGGCAGCGCCGGCAGGCCGTTGACGTCCGTGGCGTTGGCGAGCACGAGGGTCAGCGAGTACATGGCGGTCATCGCCAGCCACGTCCAGCCGGGGCGGAGCCCCCAGCGCACCGCGGTCGCGAGGAAGAGCGCGAAGAAGAGGATGTCGGGAGGCCCAAGTCCCGCGGCGGCTCCGCCCGGAGCGACGAACGCGACCGCGACGGCCGAGTAGACCTCCTGATGGTGGTTGACGATGTCCTTCGTCGGCCCGGCGGCCACGGAGAACGCGTCGACGAACGGGATGATCGCCGCGACGATCACCACCCAGCTCAGCTCCTCGAACAGCGAGAGGAACAGCCAGCCGCCGCAGGTGTAGGCGCCGAGCTTCGCGAAGTTCGAGACGAGGTGGAGATCTGCACGCCACGTCACAACGGCCGTGATCAGGAAGACGACGAGCCCGATCAGAACAAGCCGGCGGTTCGACCAGAGCGGGAGCGCGAGATAGATCAGCCCGAGCGTCGCCGGGAGCACGCCCAACGCGATGACCGCGACCGTCCACCAGAGCCCGATCCGATCCAGATGCGGCGCGACAGCGTCCCACGTCACGATCGCGACGAGCAGGACGACGAAGGCCGCGATGCGGCCGCGGCTCAGTACGGGGGCGTCTGGCTCCACCACTCGCCGAGCACCTTGAAGGCGTTCCAGAACGCCGTCTTCGCCGGCTGCTCGTCGAGCGACTCGTCGATGTCGGGCGTGACGAGCCCCTGGATCGTCGGCGTGAGCTCCTGGAGCTCGCCCTGGGCCGGCGCGAGCTCGCGCGCAAGCGGGAAGCGCGCCGCGTTGAGGAAGGCGACCGCAGGCTCGCCCATCGCGACCACGAGCTTCGGCTGGACGATGTGCAGCTCTCGCAGGAGGAAGGGCCGCGACTCCTCCTCGTCGCCGCCGGCGAATTTGAGGCAATTCGTCCCGTAGATCGCCATCGGATCGACGTGCAGGCGCTGCAGCGACTTGAGGAGCGCGTTGCCGGCGCGGCCGTAGAAGGCGACTCCCTCCTGCAGCTCCGACGCCTGCGGCGCGTACTTGAGCAGGAAGACATCGGCGAGGGGGTGGCCCGAGCCGAGCACCGGAACGCGGGCACCGCCGGCTGCCTGCGCGAGCTCGTCACCGAGAGCGTTGCTCTCGGTGATCGCTTTTTGCAGGTACTTCTCGTAAATCTCGTCGTTGGCCACGTTCACAGGATGCCCCGGTGAACGAAGTTCGGGATCAGCCCAGCCGTTCCTTGCCTCGGACCGGGAAGATCCGACCGAGCCCGTTCGTCCTACTACTACGTATGCACACGCGCATCGTGAAACCGAAGCGTGGGCCGGAGCTCCTCGTCCGGCCGCTCAGGCACGGAGACACCGCGACCGTCGCGGCCGTGTTCGCGCGTCTCGGCGAGGCGTCGCGGCTCGCGCGGTTCAACGGACTGAAGCACCGCCTGGGCGAGCAGGAGCTGCGCTGGCTCGCGACCGTCGGGCCGAACCACCACGTCCTGGTCGCCTACGCCTACGCCGACCCGCAGCCGGTGGCGATTGCGCGGCTCGTGCGCTCCGGCGCCACGGCCGAGGTGGCTTTCGAGGTCGCGGACTCCTATCAGGGCCGCGGCATCGGCTCGGCCCTCACGCAGGAGCTCGTCTCCGACGCGTGCGCCGCGGGCATCGTCGAGGTGACCGCACTCGTCCGGAGCGACAATCCCCGGGCGCTCGCCATCCTGCAGCGGGCCCTCGGTCAGGTCGAAGTCCGGCTCGAGGGCGCCGAGATGCTCGTGCGGGCGCCGCTGCCGGCCGTCTGCTAGCGCACCCTCTCCTTGCGCGCCGCCCGTCGTTGACGAGCGCTCGATCGAAGCCAACAATCGGTCAAAGCCGTCAACCCCTTGGGAGGGACTATGAAGAAGAGGCTGAGACTGCCGAGCCCGGCGCTCGCCATCTCACTCATCGCGCTGTTCCTTGCACTGGGCGGCAGTGCGTTGGCTGCATCTCGTGCGGGTCGGGTCAAGATCGTCGATTCGAAGAAGCCGTCGCACGTCGCCCGCGTCGATGCACAGGGACAGCTCGAGGTCGGAGACGGGAACGGGCCCCTGACGGTCGACGGGAACGTCACCGTCGGCAACGGAACCGCGCCGCTGACCGTCGCGGGGAATGTCAAGGTCGACAAGGGAAGTGCGCCGTTGACTGTGGACGGCACCGTTGACACGCAGCCGGCGGCCCCGAGCAGCTACTTGCATATGGTGAATGTCGCCCTCAGTGACCCCGAAGGTTGCGTGCAGATCGCGCATCCGCCCGCGGGGCAGGCGATGGTCGTGCGGGAGGTGCGTATCGATGTGTTCAGCGATCCATCTCCGGGTCTGGCCCAAGCGGTCGCGCTCTACAGCGACCCGAACTGCAACGACCTGGTCGGGGACATGAATCCGGCAACCGTGGGTGAAACTACGATTCCGTTCGACCCCGGCTTGGCGATTCCGGTTGGGTCCGCGATGAGTGCTCGGGCGTTCGGAGCGGTCGAGGCCGAGGGTTACACCGATGCGTTCGCCGTCCCCGCGAGCGCCGTCCCGGCGGTTCGGACACCGGCGGCGAGGCCGCGGCAGTAAGTCCCCGGGGGCTCTCGAACTCCGGTTCGAGGGCCCCTACCCTCGCTAGCGCACCCTCTCCTTGGCCTGCGCCACCCACTTCAGTCCCTGCAGGTAGACGAGCGACTTCGGCCGGCGCAGCACCTCGGCGTCGTGGAGCGAGACGAGGAACTCCTCGGGGCCGCTGAAGCGCCGCATCCGCACGGCGCCCGTGCCGACGCCGGCGAGCACGTGTGCGTCTGATCCTGCACCCGGCGTGAGGTTGTACTTGCGCGTGAAGCGGAGGGCCTCGTCGTTGTACGCCTCGAAGAGGAGCCGGGCGTTGTACACCTCGAGCACGTCGATCTCCGCGAGGTGACGGTGCAGCGTCGCCGGCCCGGGGATCGCGTGCAGACGGTCGAATGGGTGCGGCACGTAGACGAGGCCGCCCTGGGCACGGATCGCGGCGATGGTCTCGCCGAAAGACATGCCCCGCGGGATCTCCTCGCGGAGGAAGAGCCCGATCACCTCGCCCTGGTCGGCCGTCTTCACCTCCTCGCCGGGGATCACGATCAGCCGGCGCCCGCGGGCGCGCTCGACGGCTTCCTGTGCGCCGCCGAAGACGTTGTGGTCGGTGACCGCGATCGCGCCGAGCCCCTGGGCCTCGGCGTGGTCGAGCAGTTCGTCGACGTCGATCGAGCAGTCGTGCGACCAGCTTGTGTGGAGGTGGAGGTCGGCGACGATCCAGTCGCGCTCCTCGAACGGCGCGGGAGTCGTGTGGCTGCGCCGGCGGGAGGCGAGCCGCTCGTAGACGTCTTCCACCCGGTCGGCCAGGGCTTTGACGGTTTGCGCCTTCGCCGTCTCCAGGCTCTCCGCGGCGCGGCGGTTGCGGAAGGCCTCGTCCTCGATCATCCGCGCCGTCTCGGCGGCGGCGAGCTCGGGCTGCTCCGTGCGGCCCGGCGGCGCTGCGATCGCGACGCCTGCCGTCCGAGCCTCTGCGACGAGGCGCGGCAGACCTTCGCCGGCCGGGACGAAGATCGCTGCCTCCCGCAACAGATCGGCACGCGCCGCGCCGGTGCGGGCGGTGCGGACGCGCATCCTCCCGCGCAGCCGCGGCGAGACAGCAGGCCTCGAGGCGGGAACGCGCGTCCGCAGGAGCACGAGCTCCCAGTCGGGCTGTTGCGCGAGCTCGCGGACGAGCGCGCGGAGGAGCGGGCGCTCGGTCTGCCGCCACTCCATCACGACGACGTGCTTCTTCGCGGCCGGCGCGAACAGCTCGGGATCGACGCCATGCGGCACGAGCTCGTAGCGGCCGGGGAAGCGGACATTCGCGGCTTCCGCGACCTCTTCGTTCGTGGCGAGCAGCGCGTCGACGCGTGCGAGCAGGCGCTCGCGCTGCGCGCGGCCGGGTGGATAGCCGAGCCGGTCCGGGGAGAAAAACGTCGCGGCGGTGAGCGCCGCCGAGTCGCGGAGGGCGAGGTACGAGAGGCTCGGCAAGCCCGGCTCGAAGCCGTGCACGACGTCGAACCGGCCGCGCGCGAGTGCGAGCGAGAGGCTCGCGCGCACGCCGACCGGCACTCCCATCCGGCTGCGCCGGGAGATCGGCACGGCCGGGCCGATGGCGATCAGCTCGGGCGGATCGTCGAAGGAGCCGAGCAGGGCGCGCCGTCCGGCCGCAAGGTCGCGCGCGCGGTTGGAGGGAGCGAGGACGGTGACCGAGTGGCCCCGGTGGCGCAGCTCGCGCGCGAGCCCGTCCACGTGCTCGTTCACGTCGTGCGGCTGCGACCAGGCGAACGGCGTGACGAGCGCGATCCGCACGCGATCGAGTCTAGTGCGGGAGGTCGAGCAGCATCTCGTGCTGGCGGACGACGACTGAGCCGCCGAGGTCGCCGAGCACCTGCACGGCCGGATCGTCCACTGGGAGGTTCAGCGCGTAGACGTCGTTGTACGAGCGAAGCGCTTGGAGCAGCGGCTCCGGCTCCCCGGTGTACTGCTGGAGCTGCGCGGACGACCGGACGCAGAAGAGCATCGCGCCGGTGTCGGTGACCAGCCCCTGCACGTCGTCGTAATGGGCGAGGGTGCCGTCGGCGCGCTGCCAGGGCTCGTGTCGCTCGGGGAGCCGCGCCTTCGCCTCGGCGACGGGAACCTCACGGCCCGCCTGCTCGCCTTCCGCGGCCGGCAGCGTCCAGACCTCGACGTCCTGTACGCGCTCGTACCCGAGCTTCTCGTACAGCGCGGACGCGCCCGTGTTCTCGACGATCACCTCGAGCCAGACGCGACGCACGCGGCGCTCCTGGGCCTGCTCGTGCAAAGCGCGCATCACCGCCTCGCCGACGCCGGAGCGGCGCGCGCTCGCGACGACCCCGACGCCGCCGATCCAGGCGTCCTCGCCGCGGACACCGAGGTTCCCGAGACCGACGGGCTGGCCGTCCCGAAAGGCGACGCGGGACGCGTCGAGGTCGAGATCGAAGGCGTCGTCCATGAACGCGAGCTGGTGCTCGTCGATGTGGAACGGGACGAGGTAGCCCTCGTACGCGGCGTTGAAGAGCGTTGTGCGCTTGGCGAGCGTGAGGGAGCTCGACGGCCGGAGCTCGATGCTCACCCGCGCTCGCGCAGGACGATCCCCTCGGTCGACGCAACCCGAGTGCGGCTCGTGCCGATCGTGACCGACCGGCCGTCGCCGCGGACCGCGAAGACCTCGACATTGCCGAGCGTGCCGAGCAGCCGCTCGGCGACGGGCGACGCGTCCGCGCCTGCCCAGAAGCGCTGGAGCACGGGCGTCAGCGCGTACCCGAGCAACGTCAGGATCACGAGCACAATCAGGAACTTCCACGGACCGCCGTCGCCCCCGAGGATCATCACGCTCGAGACTGCGGCAAGGAGGATGGCCGTCGCCCACGTCGCCGGCACGAGCGCGCCGAGCAGCCGCGGCGAGGATGCCAGCAGGCGGAGCGTCGTGACGATCAGCGCCGCGAGTGTCCACACGCCGAGGACGCCTGCCAGCTTCCAGTATCCATTGCTGGACGTCTCCGTCCAGACTCCGCCGGTCCACACAACGAAGGTCGCGATGCCCAGCCCCGAGGCGACCCAGCCCACTGTGCGGATGACGCCTCGATCGATGCACGCGAGGCCGGCGAGCGTTGCGCCACCGCACACGAATGCGATGGCGCACGTCTCGAGGATGTGTTGCTGCGTCGCCCCGAAGCTACCGCTGAGGACCGCTGCGATCGCCACGAGCGCGGCAACCACGAACAGAACAGCCGCCCCCAGCCAGAAGAGGCGGCGGATGCTCACTTCGCCGCGGCCTTCGACTTGTCTTTGCTCTTGAGCTTGCGGCGGTTCTCGCGGATGAACTCCTCGGTCAGCTCGTACGCCTCGTCGTCGACAATCTGCTTCGGCGGCGACTTCATGAGGTACGAGCTCGGGCCGACGAGCGCGCCCGCGACGTTGTTGTTGAGCGCGAGCTTCGCGAGGCGGACGGCGTCGATCACGATGCCGGCCGAGTTGGGCGAGTCCCAGACCTCGAGCTTCAGTTCGACGTTGAGCGGCACGTCGCCGAACGACGAGCCCTCCATCCGGATGTACGCCCACTTGCGGTCGGTCAGCCACGGCACGTAGTCGGACGGGCCGACGTGCACGTTCCCCTCGCCTAGGTCGTAGTCGAGCATCGACGTGACGGCGTTCGTCTTCGAGATCTTCTTCGACTCGAGGCGCTCCCGCTCGAGCATGTTGAGGAAGTCGGAGTTGCCGCCGACGTTGAGCTGCATCGTCTTGTCGAGGTGGACGCCGCGCTCGCGGAAGAGGCTCGTGAGGACGCGGTGCGTGATCGTGGCGCCGACCTGGGACTTGATGTCGTCGCCGATGATCGGGAGGCCCTTCTCCGCGAACCGCTGACCCCAGTAGTCCTCGCGGGCGATGAAGACCGGCATGCAGTTGACCAGCGCGCAGCCGGCCTCGAGCACCTGCTCGGCGTACCACTTCGCAGCCGCCTCGGAGCCGACGGGGAGGTAGCTCACGACGACGTCCGTCTGCGTCTCCTTGAGGATGCCGACGATGTCGTCCGTCTTGCCTGGCGCCTTCTCGACGACCTGCGACAGGTACTTGCCGAGTCCGTCGTGGGTCATCCCCCTCGAGACCTTGACGCCGGTCTTGGGAACGTCTGCGAACTTGATGGTGTCGTTCGGATGCGCCCAGATCGCGTCCGAGAGATCCTCGCCGACCTTGCCCTTGACGACGTCGAACGCCGCCGTGAACTCGACGTCCCTGACGTGGTAGCCGCCGAGGTTCACGTGCATGAGACCTGGGACGAACTGGTCGTCCGGCGCGTCCTTGTAGTACTCGACGCCCTGGAGCAGCGAGTTGGCGCAGTTGCCGACGCCGACGATTGCGACGCGGACCTTGCCGTCGTCGAGGCG
>DATFSG010000038.1:0-4897 GCA_035262765.1 Gaiellaceae bacterium
GCCTTGTTCCCGAGCACCCCGCGGCCGGTCTTGTGCATGAAGGGGTCGATCACGTCGTGTGGGAATCCGTGCGGGTAGGTGGGAAAAGCCTGCGCGGTGACGATTCCCATGTGCTCCCAGTGGCCCGTCGTCGTGTCCTTGCCTTTCGAGCGCTCGAAGAGCCGGCCCGCCACCGCCGGCGCTCCCGGCTGCGGCCGACATCCCTCCAGCGGCTCGACATTGCCGAGCCCAAGCGCCTCGAGACTGGGCAGATCGAGCCCGCCGACTGCTCGGGCGACGTTTCCGAGCGTGTTCGATCCCTCATCTCCGTATTCCGCGGCGTCCGGCAGCTCGCCGGCACCGACGGCATCGAGCACGATGACGCACGCCCTGGGCACCGGGCTATTCTAGGGAGCCGATGTCGACGTTCCTCAGCCTGCTCGCTTTCGCCGCGTATGTCATCGTGATCGTGGGCCTCGCGGCCAGCATCACGTGGGTGGTGGTCAGGCTGACCCCCCCCAAGTCCAGCGGGCCGAAGCCCAGCGGCCCGAAGCAGACCTAGACCGGCGCGAGCGGCAGGACGTCTGCGAGCGGTGTGTAGCCGAGGCCGTGCGCCTCCGCGACCGCCTCGTACGTGATCTTCCCGTCGAGAACGTTCACGCCCCGGCCGAGCGAGGGGTCGCTCGCGACCGCGCGGGCCAACCCGTGGTCGGCGATCGCCTCGACGTACGGCAGCGTCGCGTTCGTCAGCGCTTTCGTCGACGTGACCGGGACGCCGCCGGGCATGTTCGCGACGCAGTAGTGAACGATCCCGTCGACCTCGTAGACGGGATCGGAGTGCGTCGTGGGGTGCGCGGTCTCGATGCAGCCACCCTGGTCGATGGCGACGTCGACGATGACGGCGCCGGGCTGCATGTCGGCGAGCATGTCGCGACTGATGAGCTTCGGCGCGCGCGCGCCCGGGATGAGCACCGCGCCGATGACGACATCCGCATGCGCGATCGTCTGATCGATCTCGAGGCTGGAAGACATCAGCAAGCTGACCCGTCCGGACAGGATCTCGTCGAGGTGCCGCATACGGTCGATCGAGCGCTCGAGGACCGTGACGCGTGCGCCCAGGCCGAGGGCGATGATCGCGGCGTTGTAGCCGACGATGCCACCGCCCAGAACGACGACATGGCCCGGCTGGACACCCGGGGTTCCGGCGAGGAGGACACCGCGCCCGCCGAGCGGCTTCTCGAGAAAGTGCGCGGCCGCCTGTGGAGCGAGTCGGCCGGCGATCTCGCTCATGGGCGCGAGCAGCGGCAGACGGCGGTCGTCGGTCTCGACGGTCTCGTAGGCGACGGCCGCGATCCCGCTGTCCGCGAGCGCGCGCGTGAGCGGCTCGTCCGCTGCGATGTGCAAGTACGTGAACAGCACGAGCCCTTCGCGCAGCCGCGAGTACTCGGGCTCGATCGGCTCCTTGACCTTGAGGAGGAGATCGGTTGCGCCCCAGGCCTCCTCGACCGAAACGATGCGAGCGCCCGCGCGCTCGTACTGCTCGTCACGGAACGCGCTCCCCTCCCCCGCCGACGTTTCGACAAGAACCTGGTGACCGCGCTGGATCAGCTCACGGGCTCCCGCGGGCGTGAGAGCCACGCGGTACTCGTCCGTCTTGATCTCCTTGGGAACTCCGATACGCAAGGCCCGGAGACACTATCTCCCCGGCGTCGCGCAACGAAGTCGCGACGGACTTACGCGCGATTCACTACCCAAACGCACAGCTTCGAGACGCCTTCGCCGCTAGCGTCGCCGTCGAGGGCGGCGGGACCGGCTCCCCACCCTGGGTGGGGGTGCGGAGATCGTTCCTAATGCAGACCCGGCCGGCCCGGGCGTGTGCCGAGGTAGAGCAACAACCCGGCGAGCGTTTTTGCGTCGTCGATCTCATGCAACCGGTCGGCGGTCTCCGCAACCGGCCAACGGACGAGCTCGAGCTCTTCGTCGGCTGCGGGCGACGCCTCGCCGGCCACGACACGCTCGGCCGCGAACAGGTGCATCCGCTCGCGACAGAAGCCCGGCGTCGTCCAGAACGCCGCAAGCTCGCGCCACCGGCCGCCGGTCAGGCCGCACTCCTCCTGCAACTCGCGCCGCGCCGTCTCGAGCGGTGCCTCGCCCGGCTCGGCGGTCCCGGCCGGGAGCTCGAGCAAGAGCTTGCGAGCCGGCTCGCGCAGCTGTCGGACGAGCGTCAAGAAGCCATCCCCGTCGACCGCAACGATCGCCACCGCGCCCGGATGCTCGACGATCTCGCGCTCGTGATCGCCCCACACCTCGACCGTCAGCCCGATCAGCCGCCCCTCGTACACGCGACGAGCGGAGTCCGGCTCCAAGGTCACGCCCGCGCGGCCTCCACGAGGGCGACGGTCACTTCCACCATCGCCTCGAGATCCGCGACCGAGACGTGCTCGTCCGGTGTGTGGAAGCCGAACACCCCGTGCGACAGGTTCACGCAGCGGCGACCACGCTGGTTGAAGACGTTCGCATCCGCGCCGCCGCCCGACAAGCCGTACCGCGGCTCGACTCCGCAGCCCGCGAACGCCGTCGCCGCCAGCGCCACCGCCGGCTCGTCCCGCTTCAGCCGGTAGCCGTCGTAGCTCTTGCGCACGGTTGTCTCGACGTCGCACTCGGTCTCGGTCGCCGCGAAGGAGAAGGCATCGAGCATCTCCTGGACGACTTCTCCCAGCGTCGCCTCGTCGTGGCTGCGCGCCTCGGCGGAGAACGTGCACCACTCCGGCACGACGTTGCCCGCGGTGCCGCCGGTGATCGTCCCGACGTTGGCCGTCGTCAGCTCGTCGACGCGGCCGAGCCGCAGATCGGCGATCGCCTTGGCCGCCGCCTGGATCGCCGAGCGCCCCTCCTCCGGCGCCATGCCCGCGTGAGCCGAACGCCCGTGGAAGCGCACCTCGAACGCACGTGACCACGGGGCTCCGAGGACGACCTCTCCCAGCGGGCCTTCCTGGTCGTAGACGTACCCCACCTGCGCTTGCAGCCGCTCGTCGTCGAACGCGTTGGCGCCGATCAACCCGACCTCTTCCATCGGCGTGAACACGAGCTCGATCCCGGCGTGCGGCACGTTCTCGGCGAGCACGCGCCGCACGCCCTCGAGCATCGCCGTGACCGCGGCTTTGTTGTCGCAGCCGAGGATCGTGCCGCCCGCGTTCCGGGCGACGCCGTCCACCACGACCGGCTCGAGCTCTCCGTCGGGCGGAACCGTGTCCATGTGCGCGCAGAAGAACAGCGGCGTCCCCTCCGCTGTCGGCTCGAGCCGCGCGTAGACGTTCCCGGCGGTCGACCCGATCCGCGGGCCGCAGGAATCTTCGTCTGGCTCGAGTCCAAGGCCGCGGAGGTAACGCAGCACGACGTCCGCCACGCCGCGCTCCTGACCCGGCGGGCTCGGAATCGCCGCCAGCTCGAATAGGAGGTCGACCGCCTCGGACACGCCCCGATCCTACGAGGGACGGGCTAGACCGCGACGCGTTCGCCGGCGCGCACCCGCGCGCGGTCGAGGGCCGCGCCGACGAAGCCGCGGAAGAGCGGCGCCGCCCGAGTGGGCCGGGACTTGAACTCCGGATGGAACTGGCTCGCGACGAACCAGGGATGGTCGGCTAGCTCGACGATCTCCACGAGGCGGCCGTTCTGGAACGTCCCGCTCACGATCAGCCCCGCCTCGACCAGCCGATCGCGGAACGCGTTGTTGACCTCGTAACGGTGGCGGTGCCGCTCGTGGATCGTGTCGTCGCCGTACAGCTCGCGGGCACGCGTGCCCTCCGCGACCTCCACAGCCTGCGCGCCGAGCCGCATGGTGCCGCCGAGATCCTCGATCCCCTTCTGCTCGGGCAGGAGGTCGATCACCGGATACGGCGTCTCGGGATCCATCTCGGTCGAGTTGGCCCCCTCGAGCCCGACGACGTGCCGGGCAAACTCCGAGACTGCGACGTGCATGCCGAGGCAGATGCCGAGATACGGGATGCGACGCTCGCGCGCGACCTGGCAGGCAAGGATCTTCCCCTCCCAGCCGCGCGAGCCGAAGCCGCCCGGCACGAGGACGCCGTCGACGCCCTCGAGCAGCTCGGCCGCCTCGTCGTAGGACATGCCCTCGGCGTCGACCCAGCGCATGCGGACGCCACAGCCGTGCTCCAGCCCGGCGTGCTTCAGCGCCTCGTGAACCGACAGGTACGCATCCTGGAGCTTCACGTACTTGCCGACGAGCGCAATCTCCACCACGTCGCGCCGGCTCTGCACCACCCGCTCGAGCAGCGCGTCCCAGTCGGAGAGGTCTGGCTCGCCCAGGTCGAGGCCGAGCCGCTCGCCGACGAGCCGGTCGAGCCCTTCCTCGTGCAGGACCCGCGGCACCTCGTACACGTCCGGCACGTCGGGACTGGCGACGACCGCGCCCGGGTCGACGTCGGCGAAGAGCGCGATCTTGTCGCGGATGTCGCGCGAGAGCTCCTCGTGCGAGCGGCAGACGACGACGTCGGGATGGATACCGATCCGGCGCAGCTCGTTCACGGAGTGCTGCGTCGGCTTCGTCTTCAGCTCGCCGGCGGCCTCGATGAACGGGACGAGCGTGACGTGGACGTAGACGACGTTCTCCGGCCCGACCTCTCGCCGGAACTGGCGGATCGCCTCGAGGAACGGCAGCGACTCGATGTCGCCGACGGTGCCGCCGATCTCGGAGATGACGACGTCGGCGGGGCTCGCCTCGGCGGCGCGGCGGATGCGCGCCTTGATCTCGTTCGTGATGTGCGGGATGACCTGCACCGTTGCGCCGAGGAAGTCGCCCTTCCGCTCTTTGCGGAGGACGGTGTCCCAGATCGCGCCCGCGCTGTGGCTCGCGGTGCGGAGGAAGTTCTCGTCGACGAAGCGCTCGTAGTGGCCGATG
>DATFSG010000039.1:0-7625 GCA_035262765.1 Gaiellaceae bacterium
TCGAGAGCGTGTTGGTTCCGTCGTAGAACACCGCCGTGTTGTCCTGCGTCCCCGACCCAAGGCCGGCGAGAGCGCCGCCGGGGCCGACGGTGCCGCAGATGTCGCTTGTGTAGCCCTGAATCCAGATCTGCTGCGCGGCCACCTGCAGCGTCGCGCCCTGCCCGTCGATCTGGCCGTCGAGATTGCATGCCTGGCCCCCGGGAACGCCGGCCGCGCCGGACCCCGCGAAGACCAAGGCTAGGACCGAGGCCGCCGCAATCATGAGCAGCAGCGCTCCTCCAGACCTCAGGCCTACCTTGCGTTTGCGATCTTGCACAGCTTGATCCGTCCTTTCTCGTCTCGCCTGTCTGAGGACGTGCGTGGTGGCAAACCAACTGCGGTTCTAACGAGTCCGTCCGGCCGAGTGGGTTTCCGGAAGGTGAACATGTTGAGAGCCGCTTGTTGCAATTTGAGGTCGCAATTCCGAGAGTGGTGACATTGGCTTTGAACCATTTGCGCGACTGATTAGATTGGCGGTCGTGACGCTCGCCGCGGTCCGCAAGGGATGCCTCGTCTGCGCGCTCGCAGCTGTCGCTTTCCTCGTCGCGGCGTCCGCGTCGAGGGTTGCGCCGGCTCGGGCCGCCGCCGCGACCTGCGCGGGCGTCCCCGACGGCTCGAACCAGACGGCGCCATCACCGGGAGCGCCGTGCTGGGTCGCGACCGACCCGTATCCGTTCGGCGTCGACGGGAACCCGGTCGACCCGACCACACAGATCTGCGTTCAAGCCCCGCAGACGTGTTACCTGACCGTGACCTCGCTGGCCTTCCGCGCCTGGAACCGCGGTCTCGCGGCCACGCCCGGCGGGGCGAGGAACCCGTTCGGCGTCTGGCTCTACAACGGCACCCGCTGGTACCCCGACCCTACGTTCCCCGGCACGAACGTCTGCCAGGGCAACACGATCCTCTGGGCCGGCAAGCTCGACTACTGGCTGATCGGCACCGGCCAGAACGGCTGGGCGCCGCTCTGCCGCTTCGACGGCAGCAACTTCCTCTGGGAGCCACTGCCGATGCCCCAAGGCACGATCGACCGACTCGGAAACACGCTTAGACAGCTTCCGCCCCATGGCGGGATCACCTCGGGATCCTGCCTCGCCTGGGACAACTGCTGGTTCTTCGGCACCGAGGGAACGGTCCTGCACTGGGACGGACAGAACCTCAGTGACGTCTCGCCGGACCCGCCCTCGACCTGGGCCGGGACGACCTTCTCGACCGCTCAGCTCAACGCCGGCGCGAACGGCTCGCCGATCGGCCTCGCTACCGTCGGCACGGATTTCGTGTTCGACAGCTCCGCGGGGATCCCGCTCCCGACGCGGTTCTCGTTGCCGACGCAACTCTTCGCGTTCGACGGCACGCTGCCCGACGGTCGGCGTCTCGCGGGGAATCTGCTGACGCAGATCAACTACCACGCGCCCGGCGCAGCCCAGTCCACGATTCCGGCCGCCGACGATCCCTACGGCACCGATCCGGTCGCGCTCTCGCTCGACGCCTCCGGTCGCGGCTGGCTGGCGGCGAACCCGGCGGGCTGGCAGTTGGGCGTCGGCACCCCGTTCGGGCGACCCGACATCAACGCACCCGAGCGATCGCCGCTCGTGCCGCTGTCGACCGGCCCCGGCTCGGCAACCGGGCCCGACCCGAGCTGCCCGGCGTGGTCGACCGGCACAAAGCTCGACCAGTTTCCCCATACCTACCCGGGACAGACCCAGGGCTCGACGCTCTGGACCTCGATCTCGACCTTCCCCGGCGGAAGGTCGGCACTCGCCGGCGGTCAGACGGTCTCCACGCTCTCTGACGGGAGCGTGGTCACGGAGCCGCTCCTCGTGCAGGCGAACTGCGACGGAACGACGAGCCTGACGCGCTTCCGCATTCCGCCGCAGGCCGGCTTCACGACCCCCACACCCGCCGACGAGTCGGGCACGGTCGAGGCGGTCGCGGCGAACGCGCCGAACGACGGTTGGGCAGCCACGAACCCCGGGAACCTGCCGACCGGCATCAGCTACCAGCCGCCCGAGCTCTACCACTTCACCGACGGGACACCACCCAAGGCGCCGGCGGGCAACGACGACGAGACCCGCTCGCTCCAGTCGCAGCAGGACCCGCCGATCTACGTGTACAAGCCGCCCCCGCCGCCGAAGCTCCCGCCGATCCCGGTCGCGGCCAAGACGCAAAATCTGCCTCCGGCGATCTCCGGGCTTCATCGCCGTATCCAGCGCAACGGGGCGACCTTTACCCTCATCTTGAGCTTCATGGTTCATCGCCGCGTCGACATGGGCTTCAACGCGTACCGAAACCGCCAGCTCATCGCGTCGACCGGGCTCAGGCCGTTGGGACCACCCTCGGGACAGTTGCGGCTCAAGCTGAGCCCGAAGCGCTGGCCGACGAGGCTCGCGTTCATCACCGACGCGCCGCACGTCGCGCTCGCGAGCCCCAGGCGACTCAGCGGGACCGTGGGACTCTCGGCGCGGGCGAAAGCCATTGCGGGCCGGACGATCAAGTCGGTGCAGTTCCAGTACTCGTTGGCGGGCTCCGGCTACTGGATCGTGATCGGCACCGCGAAGAAATCGCCCTTCCGTCTGCCGTTCGACACGAAGACGGTTGCCAACGGCAGCTACGACCTGCGCGTAGTCGCCAGGGACAGCAAAGGCCGCACAGGCATCTCGAGAGTGGTCGCGGGCCGCGTGCTCAAGAACGCGAGCGGCTGAGCCAAGACGGTGAAGCCCCGGCTCCGGTACGCGGTCCTGCTGACACTGGCAGCGACCGTCGCGATCCTCGTCGCCGCAGCCGGCGGCGCTTCGGGATCTCCCGCGGTCCCGGCCGTCAACCTGGCCAGTTCCGGCGGAATGCTGCGCGGGACGGTGACCCTCGCGGCGATGGCAACGCCGACGTCGGGACAGATCATCACCTCCGTCGCAATCGAGCGGTCGCCGGCCGGCGCGAACCAGTGGCAGACGATCGCCACGCTGACCGCTCCGCCCTACAGCACGAGGTTCGACACGAGAGCGGTTCCGAACGGCAGGTACGACCTGCGGGCCGAGGCGACCGACACCAGCGGCGAGACGGGAACGTCGCCCGTGCTGACGCAAAGTGTGGACAACGGACCCACCGTCTCGCTGGAGGATCCTGGAGCGCAACTGCAGAACCTCGTCACGCTGACAGCCGATGCCACGGCGCCGGACGGGCGAACGGTGACGTCGGTGGCGTTCGCATACTCGCCTGCCGGCGCCGACTCGTGGACTACGTTCGCGAACGACACGAGCGCGCCCTACAAGCAGGTGTTCGACACGACGCAGATCGCGGACGGCGAGTACGACATCCGAGCGCTCGTCACGGACAGCTCGGGCGCCACAGCCCGGGACGTCCTCGACGACCGGTTCGTGAACAACAACGACCCCGGGGCGACCGCGGTGCTCAGCGACCCAGGCGCAGCGGTTCGGGGAACCGTCGAACTCGACGCGACGGTGACCGATCCCAACTTCACGGTCGACTCCGTCGACATCCAGGCTTCCCCTGCGGGGAAGCGAGAGTGGACGTCGGTGGGGAAGTCGACCACGGCGCCCTACACGCTCTCGCTCGACACGACGAAGCTGAAAGACGGCCAGTACGACCTCCGGGCGGTCGCGACCGACGACGGCGGATTCGAGGTCTACTCAGCTGACGTCGCGAGCCGCTGGATCGACAACACCGCGCCGACCACTTCGCTTACCCCGCCGGCCTCGCCCATCGTCGGACAGGTGAAGCTCGATGCAGCCGCAGACGACGCCGGGTCCGGCGTTTCTACCGTCCGCTTCGAGCGAGCCGCCGCGGGGAGCCCGACCTGGATCCTGATCGGCGTCGACCGGACCACGCCCTACCACGTCACCTTCGACAGCCGGTCGGTGCCGAACGGGAACTACGACTTCAGGACCGTCGCGATCGATGCGGCAGGGAACCAGACCACTTCCGCCGTCGTCTCGAGCATCGCGGTGAACAACCCGGTCTTGCCCCCAACGACGCCGCGGACCATCGACGACATCGTTGCCCCCGCTCAGAACGTGACTCTGCTCGGCTCGGTTGCCGGGAGCGCCCAGCACGAGACCTGGGCAGTCGGCCTCACGAGCGCTCAGCCGGCACTCGTGAACGGCTCCCGCCTCCCGTACACCGCTCAGGGCAAGCAGGTCGTGCTGCTTCGCTACCTCGACTCCACGGGCTGGGAGATCGTCGACGTCCCGCGCTTGCCGGGCGGTTCCCCCTTCCAACTCCTCCCCGCTCAGGAGGTCGACCAGTCCGGCGTTCTCATCCGTGGCGCCATGACGCCGTCGGGAGAAGGCTGGCTCTGGATCTCCGAAACCGCCAAGAACGGCACCGTGCGCTACGGCCTGTTCCACCGGCCGACGGCCGGCGGGCGCTTCGTCTACGACGCGACGAGCACCAACGCGCTCGGCTCGAGCCTGCTCGGGCCTACCGGAGCCGCGCGCATCCAGAGCTCGCTGATCCTGAAGTCGACGCCGGACGGGAGCGGCGTGGTCGGCGTCCTCGTCTCGCCGGGACAGGAGGCGGCATCGATGACGCTCTCCGCTCAGGGCACGCCGGTCGATGTCAGCACCCGGCTTTCCTACGGTGTCCTTGCCAACGGAAGCTGGAGCGCCCAGCAGGTCTCACCGCTCCCCCAGAGCTACCAGCCGAGTCCCAACGATTCGCTGAGCCTGGCGACGGCTGACATCGACGGCTCGGGAGAGGGCTGGGGTGCCCTCAGTGTCCAGGGCACCGGCACCAACCCCGTCCCGCTCATGCTCGGACACTTCGATCAAGGGCCGTGGACGTTCGTCACCACCGGCCTCGACGTGCTCGACCTCAGCGGCACGTTCGCGCAGCCGGGAGAGACGGTGCAGCCCACCGGCCTCGACGTCTCCGGAAGCTCGGTCTGGATCGGCGCGACGCTGAACCAGACCGGCTCGAGTCACCAGGATTCCGTGGTCGCCCGCTACGACAGCTCGACCAAGCAGATCACCGACTCCTGGTGCACCAACCAGCCCGACAGCTCGCAGTGCATCGATCCGCTCGACTCGACGCATCCGGCAGCCGTGCCGACCGCGATCTTCTCGACCGCAAACGGCGAGGTCGCCCTCGCCCCGGCCGCCGGCTTCGTCGACGAATTTGCGAACGGCGAGTGGACGGAGGTGGCGGCGCCAGGGTTCGGGGCGTCCGACAGCGCGGTCTTCTCGTCGCCCACCGACGGCTGGCTGGCGGGGACGCTGGCGCTCGGACATTGGCACCTCGCCGACAACTCGAAGCCGCTCCAGGCCTGGCCGGAGGCAAACCGCAACACCCTCACGAGCGTCGCGGCTCCGCCCGGGGCCGGTTCCAGCCCGTGGGGCGACGGTGCGCTGGCAGTGGGGCTCAACGGCACGGCGCTCGAGTTCGACCTGAAGCAAGGGTGGGTCGTGACGCCGCTGCCGACGCAGGCGCTGCATCTCAACTTGACGTCCGTGGCCTTCTCGGGGCCGTCGAGCGCCTTCGCGGTCGGCCAGAGCGGAGTGATCGTGCGCTGGAACGGAAAGGCCTGGACGCAAGACCCGCAGTCGATCTCCCTCACGGAGAACCTGCTCAACTCGGTCGCGTTCGGCTCGAACGGACAGGGGTGGGCTGTCGGGACCTTCGGGACGATCCTCCACTTCGACGGCAGCCAGTGGAGCGTCGAACAGCCCCCGCCCGAGGACCAGGAGGTCGACATCACGTCCGTCGCCGTCTCCGGCTCCGACGTCTTCGCGATCGCCGGGGGCAACATGATCGAACGCCATTCCGACGGGAGCTGGTCGGCCGTCGACTCCTCGCTCCTTCCCAACCCGGCGCCGCACTCGGGCGATCTCCGCGTTCTCAGCGGGCTGCCGGACGGCGGGCTCGTCGTGGCAGGGCGCTCGGTGGTGCTCACTCGCTCGCATGCGGGCGACCGCCTCGAGTACTCGGCCCAACCGATCGCCGGAATTGCCGTCGCGGCGGCGGCCGCGAGGGACGGCTCGGGGAACATCGCCGCCTTCGTCTCGGTCGCGCAGCCGGCGCTCGACCCGATCACCCTGACCCCGAGTAACGACGTCGCCGGCTATCCGCCAGGCGACGGAGACTTGCTGCGCGAGACGCCGGACGGAGGTTGGCAGGACCTCAGCCGTTCGCAGTATCCGGCGGGCGTCGGCCTTCCGGGCGATGGTGTCGTCGACTCCGATCCCGTGCTCGCAGTGGCGCCCAGCCAGGACGGCAGCCATGCGTGGGTGGTGGGCGGCTATGCCGGCACGATCACGGCGGCCGGACAGGGCACCGGAGCGATCCTGCCGGCGCGGCCGGTCGGCTGGCAAACCGCTTCGATCTCGCGCTTCGACGCGAGCTCCCCGCTGCCGCCGCCGTCCGAAGGGAGTAGCGGCATCACCCTGCCCAACCTCTCGGGGCAGGTGAGCTTCGCCTTCTTCACGAGCCCCGAGTGCCGGATCCAGTGCGCCGCGACTCAGGACGCGCAGCCCAACGTCAACCTCGTGGCGGCGGAGCAGCAGATCGCCACCTTCGCCAAGCAGAAGGGAGGGCCCTCCTTCGCGATTCTCGGTGGGAATGCCCGCGGGCCGGCCGACCCGGAGGCGTATCAAGCCGGGAACGGTGCCGCCGATTTCGCGCAGCTGCCTTCCCTGCTCCAGCCGATCGGCAGCGTGCCGCTCTACGCCGCGTTCGGCCCCCTCGACCCCGTGCCGGGGCTCCAGGACCCGACCGAGCCCTGGGCGGATGCCTTTGCCGGTTCCCCGGCGCCCTTCGGATCGGGGCCGCTGCCCGCGAAGATCAAGTCAGCCGGAAGCGGTGGAACCGATGGCAGCCTGCACCGCTATTACGCGTTCGACGCGCGCCAGAACGGCGGCACGCTCCGCATCATCGTTCTCGACAATTCCGCCGGCTCGCTCGACAGCACCTGGCCGGGACAGACGCAGTGGCTGCAAACGCAGCTCGCGGCAGCCAGCTCCGCGAGCCTGCCGGTCGTCGTCGTGACGTCTCTCCCGCTCGGGCCGGCCGGCCAGCCCGGGATCGCGTCGGACGGCGCCTCGGTGACCTCACTCCTCCTCAACGCGGGTGTTCTGGCGGTGTTCACGACGAACCCCAGCCAGCTGGACCAGCAGTTCGCGATCCCGGACCCGACGAAGTTCCCGCAGATTCCGGAGTACGAGGGCGCGTCGCTCGGTTACCAGCAGTCCGGAAACAACGGCGTGCTCTGGGATGAGGTGGACGTCGACACCAATGCC
This sequence comes from Gaiellaceae bacterium, assembly GCA_035262765.1. Classification (GTDB taxonomy): domain Bacteria; phylum Actinomycetota; class Thermoleophilia; order Gaiellales; family Gaiellaceae; genus Palsa-739. Next base: position 7,287 of record DATFSG010000039.1, read on the forward strand.
AAGACCGTGACCGTCAGCGGAATCCCCGTGATCGACTCCCTCTCGATCAAACCGCTCAACGGGCTCACCGTCGCGCGCAGCTCGACCCTTCAGTTCCAGGGGATCGGCCGGCGCCCCGTCGGCTCGCTGGCTACGACTCCGAACAACGACACCTTCCCGGGCTTCGACAACTACGTGACAATCCCGGCATCCGGTCTCTGCAGCGGCTGCACGCCGCCCGCCTATGTCTTCGCCAGCTCGAATCCCTCGGTCGGCGACTTCGTGACGCCGAGCGGTTCCAGCTCTGCCTTCCCGTTCATCGATCCCAAGACCGGTAAGCCCGACCAGAACCCGACCTCG
>DATFSG010000040.1:0-3194 GCA_035262765.1 Gaiellaceae bacterium
ACGCGTAGAGGACGACCCGAGGCGGCCGCGATCGGGGGAGCGGCCGCTTCGCCGTGCGCGCGGCTAGCGCGTCAGGGTCACCTTCCGGAGGCCGACCGGGCTGTCGAGGTCACGGCCCCGGAGACTCGTCAGTCGCATCGCGGCCACCTGCCCGGGCACCACGGCGGTCAGCGGGCTGAGCCACTCGGGCACGCCCGGCGCGAGCACGAGCTTGGTCTGCGCCCGGCGCAGGACCGCGCGGACGTCCGACACCGCGATGAGCCTCGCGCCGCGAGCGCGCAGCGGCGGCACGATCTCCTCGACGCTCGGCCGGGCGGGACCACTCGGCGCGACGACCACGACGGGCCAGCCCGGCTGGATCGCGGCGATCGGGCCGTGCATCAGGTCCGCGGGCGAGTACGCCTCGGTCACGAGCCCCGACAGCTCGCGGATCTTGAGCGCGATCTCGAAGCCCGTGCCGTAGTTGACGCCGCGGGCGACGACCGTCAGCCCGACCGCGTCGCGGTACTCCTCGAGCGTCGGCGTCTCGTCCAGCGAGAGCTCGATCTGCGCGGCGAGCGCCTGGGGCATGCGGGCGAGCTCCTCGCGCGCTGCCGCGTCGTCTCCCATCTCCGCGAAGAGAAGGGCGACGGCGCCGAGCGAGTTGACGTATGTCTTCGTCGCCGCGACCGCATGCTCCTCGCCTGCTTCGAGCGGCAGCACGGCTTCGGCCGTCTGCGCGAGCGGCGAGGAGACGTCGTTGGTCAGCGCCAGGGTGGGCCGTCCCTGCTCCCTCGCCTCGGCGAGCACCGCAACGACGTCGGGCGAGGCGCCCGACTGCGAGATCCCGATCACGAGCGCGCCGTCGAGACGCGGCGGCTGGCCGTAGATCGTGTACAGCGACGGCGTGGCGAACATGACCGGCACGCGATGGGCGCGGCCGAGGAGGTACTGGGCGTAGCGCGCCACGTTCGAGGAGCTGCCGCGGGACGCGATCAGGAGGTAGCGGATGTCGCGCTGCCGGAAGAGCTTCGCGGCCGTGCGGGCCGAGCCCGCCTGCTGCTCGAGCAGGCGCCCTAACGCCGCCGGCTGCTCTCGCAGCTCAGTCTCGAGCCACGACATCGTTCCGTCCCGAGCAGAGGACGGTCTGGATTTCGAGCCGATCGTCGAGCACGACCACGTCGGCCGGCGCGCCGGGCTCGAGGAAACCGACGTCGCCGCGGGCGAGGAACCGCGCCGGCACCTCGGTCGCCGCTCCCACCGCTTGCTCGAAGGGGACACCGAGCGCGTGCAGATTGCGCACCGCGTCGATCATCGTCAGCACCGAGCCCGCAAGCGTCCCGTCGTGGCGCTTCGGCGCGGCGCCGTCCTCGACCGCCACTTCGACGTCGCCGAGCTGGTACGTGCCTCCGTTGCTGGAGGTCCCGGCAGCGGCCATCGCGTCGGTGACGAGCGCGACCCGGCCGGCCGCACAGGACCAGATGAGCCGCACCGTCTCGTCGGCGAGGTGGTGCCCGTCGACGACCATCCCGATCACGACGCCGGGCCGGGTAAGAGCGGCGCCGGCGATGCCGGGATCGCGGGAGCGGAACGGGCGCATCGCGTTGAAGACGTGCGTGACGCCGCCGACACCGAGATCGAAAGCGTGGTTTGCCTCCTCGGCGGTCGCGTTCGTGTGCCCCGCGGACACAGCGACGCCGCGCTCGCGCAGCCGCTCGACGAGCGCGTCGGCGCCGGGCAACTCGGGGGCGAGCGTCATCTGGGTCACGACACCTGCGTCGAGCAGCCGGTCGAGCAGCGCGACGTCGGGGGCGCGTAGATGGACTAGCGGGTGCGTGCCTGGGCGATCGGGAGAGAGGAACGGCCCCTCGACGTGCGCGCCGAGAATCCGCGGCCCCGGGGCGCTGGTCGGCATCGCGCGGAGCGCCTCGAGCGTCGTCTCCTCGGCCGACGTGATGAACGTCGGCTGGTACGCGGTCACGCCGGCGAGCAGCAGCGCCTCGCCGGCACGACAGTAGTCGTCGCTCGAGGCGGAGAGGAAGTCGACGCCGCCGTAGCCGTTGACCTGCAGGTCGACGAAGCCCGGGATCGCGATCCGCCCCCGCGGGCCGCGAGCGAGACCGACCCCCACGATGCGCCCGTCCTCCACGTCGACGTCGCCCGGGACGAGCTCGCCGCGGACTAGCGCAGCTTCGACGCCGAGCTTCATTGGCCGGCCGCCTTCCGGACCGAACCCTCCGAGGCCTCGAGCCGCGTGCGGGCGGCGTCCGCGTCGACGCCGGCCAGCAACGAGACGAGCGCGACCCGCGCATCGCCTGCCGCAGCCTGGAGCGCCTCGTCCACCCGCTCTTCCGACGCGCCGCTGGCGAGCACGACGTTGCGGCGAGCCCGTTCGCGGAGCTTGTCGTTGGTGGGCGTGACGCCGACCATCAGCCCGCCGTACGTGCGGCCGAGACGGATCATCGTCACGGTCGAGATCGTGTTGAGCACGAGCTTCTGCGCCGTTCCGGCCTTCAGCCGCGTCGAGCCGGCGATCACCTCGGGCCCGACCACAACCGCCACCTCGTGCTCGGCGAGCGCGGCGGCCTTGCTGCCGCGGACACTCGCGACGGCGACCGGGAGCGCGCCCGCGTCGCGGGCGGCTTCGAGCGCCGCGAGAACGAACGGCGTGGAGCCGCTCGCGCTGACGGCGACGACGCAGTCCTCGGGCCGGAGGGTGAGCCCGCGCAGTGCGTCCGTCGCCGCCGCACGATCGTCCTCGTCAGCGTCGTGCTCGGCCACGACGGCGAGGACCTCGCCCGGAGGCGAGCCGAAGGTGGAGCCGCACTCGGCCGCGTCGAGCGCGGCGAGCGCGCCGGACGTGCCGGCCCCGGCGTAGATCAGCCGGCCGCCGCGCTTCATGCGCTCGACGATCGCGTCGATCGCGGCCGCGAGCTCGTCGCCCGCGTCGGCGACCGCGGCCGGAACCGTCGCGTCCTCCTCGTTGAGCAACCGGACGAGGTCGCGGGTCGAGCGCAGGTCGAGGTCGGCGAGGTCGGGGCGCGCCAGCTCGGTCGAAGCCACCTGCGGCCGCGCCGTGAGCGCCGCGCTCACCGCCTCCCAGACGAGCGGCGCGTCGGGCGTGGCAAGAGACGTCATGTGCCCGCAGGCCTCGTAGCCCCAGGTCCAGATGTCTTCTACCCCCTCCTCGCGCGTGGCAGCGATCGCGGCCTCGA
>DATFSG010000041.1:0-6093 GCA_035262765.1 Gaiellaceae bacterium
CGCGACGTCGTGGACGTCCCCCACGCCGAGCCCGTCGACGAACGTGACTCCGGCCTCGACCTCGCCGACGATGCTCGGAACGCCGTCCCGCAGCTCGACGACGGTGCCGTTCTCGGCCATGACGATCCCCTCGTCCGGCACTCCGCCCTCGCGGGCGAGCTGAGCATGGGCGGCCAGCATCCGGAACTCGCCGTGCACCGGCATCACCGCCTTGGGCCGCAACAGCCCAATGATCGTGCGCAGTTCCTCGGCGCAGCCGTGGCCGGAGACGTGCACGGGAGCGTTGTCCTCGTGCAGCACCTCGGCGCCGATCTTCGCGAGCCGGTTGATCGCGTCGTGCACGCGGAGCTCGTTGCCCGGAATCGGCTTCGCGGAGATGATCACCGTGTCTCCGCGCTCGACCTGTACGGCCGGATGGTCGTTGTAGGCGATCCGCGTCATCGCCGACATCGGCTCGCCCTGGCTGCCCGTGCAGAGGATCAGCTGTTGGTCGCGCGGCAGCTCGGCGAGCTCCTGTGGCCGGAGGATCGCCTCCTCGGGGACGTCCATGTAGCCGAGGCTGCGCGCGATGTTCCCGTTCTTGCGCATCGAGCGGCCGACGAACGCGATCTTGCGCCCGCAGTCGACCGCGACGTCCGCGGCCTGCTGCATCCGGTGCACGTTCGAGGCGAACGAGGAGACGAGGATCCGGCCCTCGCGGCCCGGGAAGATCTGGCGGAACGCCTCCCCCACCACCCGCTCGGACTTCGTGATGCCGGGCCGCTCGGCGTTCGTGGAGTCGCCGAGCAGGAGATCGACGCCGCGGCTGCCGACCTCCGCGAGCTTCCCGACATCGGTGCGCTGCCCGTCGACGGGCGTGTGGTCGAGCTTGTAGTCGCCGGTGTGGACGCAGCGGCCGCCCGGTGTCTCGAGCACGACCGCGGCCGCGTCGGGGATCGAGTGCGCCATCCGCACGAACTCGAGCCGGAACGGGCCAAGGTCGACCGGTTCGTCGCCCGGCGCGAGCTCACGCAGCTCGGCCGCACGCAGCAGCCCGTGCTCGTCGAGCTTCGACTTGACGAGCGCGAGCGTGAGGCGCGTCGCGAGCACGAGCGGCACGCGCACCTCGCGCATCAGGTACGGAAGCGCGCCCACGTGATCCTCGTGCCCGTGCGTGAGCACGACCGCGCGCACCAACTCCTCCTGCTCGCGCAGGTACGAGAAGTCCGGCAGGACGAGGTCGACGCCGAGATGCTCGTCGCGCGGGAACGCGAGCCCCGCGTCGACGACGACGATCGCGCCGTCCGCCTCGTAGACGGTCATGTTCTTGCCGACCTCCCCGAGGCCACCGAGCGGAATGATCCGGCACACGCCCATCGGCGCGGAGTCTATGCGCGCTCGGCCCGCTCCCAACCCAGTGGATCGGAGTGCTCGACCACGACGCCGTGCCGCTGCAACGCCTCGAGGACGACATTGCGCCGGTGGGCGGAGTGCGTGAGCACGTGCGCGGCCATGCCGCCGTAGGTGAACGACTCCGGCGGTTCGCACGTCGCGTCGACGAACGCGGTGTCCCAGGTGCCGCGCGCCCGGACGCCGCGGACGATCTCGAGGAACGCCGGCCCCGCCTCGGCCAGCCGCTTGCGCAGGCACTCGGGCGAGCCCTCGCTCCGCTCGGGCATCGGCCGCCCCTCGACGGCGGCGTTCCACATCTCCTTGCTCCAGACGAGCCGCTCGAGCATCGAGCCGAGCGTCTCGCCCTCGACGTCGAGCGGCTCGGCGAGCTGCTCGGCCGGCAGCTCTTCGGCTGCGTCCAGCAAGCGCCCGGTAAGCCAGAGGTCGTGCTCCAGCAGGCGATCGGTGAGGTCCATCGTCTCGCTCCTTTCTGAGCCGGCGACGAGCAGCGCTCCCGGCGGGTGGAAGTGGATGCCGTTGGGTGCGGGCAGCCGAAACGGGAGGCCGCTGCCGGCGAACGCGCTCGGCGCGACGGCGTAGGCCCGCCGAAATGCGCGGGCAAACGCCTCCGGCGAGCGATAGCCGCTCACGAGCGCCGCCTCCCCCACGCTCGCGGCGCCGGCGAGTGCGTGCGCCGCTCGCTCGAGCAGAAGCCGGCGCCGGAACGCTCCCGGCGTCTCCTCGAGCGCCGCCGCGACGATCCGGTCGAAGTGGAAGCGGCTGACGTGCACACGCGCCGCGATTTCCTCGCCGTTGCCACCGGTCTCGACGCTCTCGACGAGCACATCGAGCAAATTGCGGAGCCCGTCCCGTGCGATCCCCATGCCGCGATCTTCGCGCCGCCGCACCCGACGCGCCTGGCAGTTCTTGCGCTCTTCGAGATCCGTCAAGCGAGCGGTCGCAGGAGTACCCTCGTACGGATCCACAGACGACTCGTTCAGCTGATCGTCGTGGTCGCTGCGCTCATGCTCACGGCCGGGTCGTCAGCTGCAGTCGGGTCCGGGACGAGCCCGCCGCTGATCGGCGTCAACTACTCCCACTTCGGCGAGGCCTCCTGCTCGGTCGACGACGAAGGAATCGTCGGGTACGGGGCGTCGCATCGGCCACTCATCCGCCACCAGTTGGCGGCCATGCGTGCAGCAGGTGTCCAGAGCATTCGGCTCTTCGTCTGGCACATGCACGACGCAAGCGGCCAGGCGTGGGGCGTCGTCAGCTCCGCCGGCGGCCAACTCGACGGCACGGAGACCAAGAACCTCATCCGCTTCGCGAGCGACGTCCGCGCGCTGGGCTTCGCGCGGCTCACCGTTGTCTTCGGGCCTACGTGGACGAACGACCCCATCGGGTATCCGGAGAACCACTACGACCCGTCGCTCTTCGAAGAGAACTGGCACTTCATCCAGTACGTGCGCGGGATCGTGAAGCAGTACGGGCCGACCGACACACGCTTCGACCTCCTCAACGAGGGAGCGCCGAGCGACTATCTCGCCACGAAGGCGCAGATCGAGGAGTACCTCGCGCAGATGTACTCGAACTACGTCGACGCCTACGGGAACACCGACGTGACGGTGTCCTCGATCGTCGCCGCGAACGACCAGTCACGTATCTCGAACCTGATCGACACGCTCCGCTCGACGGGACGGCCGCTTCCGACCTGGTTCGAAGTGCACACCTACACCACCGACATCCTCGACGATCTCCAGGCCACGGACGCGACGTTGACCGCAAAGGGGCTGACCCAGCCGATCACGCTCGGCGAGACGTACTACGACGACCCCTCGGCCGCGTCGGCCGTCGAAGCGTTTGTCCAGACGTCCTCCCGCCCCCTGGACGAGGTGATGTCGTGGCCGCTCGCGCGTGGGAGCTCGTGCCAGAACTGGTCGGTGCCGCCTCCCTACAAAGCCGATGCGTTCATCAAGGCGTTGACCGGGGCCGAGCCGCCGAACGTCATCTCGGTGAAGGTCGGGCCGGGTCGGACGCTCTCGCTGACGACGCCGTACGGCCAGCGCGTGACGGCTCTCGAGGCCGGCGAGTACTCGTTCGCCGTCTCCGACCAGTCGAAGACCGACGACTTCCGCCTCAGCGGTCCCGGAATCCACATCGCAACCGGGACGCGGTTCCGGGGAACCAAGCGATGGACGCTACCGCTGAAGCGCGGAACGTACCGCTACCTATCCGATCGCCGGCAGTCGCATCTGGCCGGCAAGTTCGTCGTCTTGCCTGCCGGCCGATCGAGCTGAGCCCGGCTCAGGCCGACGCCGTCGCGAGCAGCCCGGCGCGCTCGAGGCAGGAGCGGATCTGCGTGAGCTCGGCCTCGTCCGGCTCGACCATCGGGAGGCGGTGGCCGCCCACCTCGTGGCCGGTGAGATTGAGCGCCGCTTTGATCGGGATCGGGTTGGTCTGGATCCGCAGGAGGTCGTAGGAGGGCTGCTGCTCCTCGTGGAGAACGCGCGCGCCGTCGAAGTCGCCGTCGCGATGGCGGCGGACCATCTCCGCGATCTGAGGCCCCCAGAGGTGCGCGGTCACCGACACGACGCCGACGCCGCCCAGCTCGAGGAAGGCGAGCGTGTTCGGGTCGTCGCCGCAGTAGAGGTCGAGCCTCGTTTCCTCGGCGATGAACCGCGCCTCGTCGGGATCGTCGTACGCCTGCTTCACGGCGACGACGTTCTCGATCTCGGCCAGCCGCGCGATCGTCTCCGACTCGATGTTGACGACGACGCGGCCGGGGATGTTGTACGCGACCACGGGCAGGTGAGTCGCCCCGGCGATCTCCTCGAAGTGGCGCACGATCGCCCGCTGCGGCGGCTTGCTGTAGTAGGGCGTCACGACGAGGATCGCGTCGACGCCGAGCTCGGTCGCTGCTCTCGTCAGCGCCGCGGAGTGCCCCGTGTCGTAGTTGCCCGTGCCGGCGATCACCGTCGCGCGGTCGCCGACCGTCTCGACCGCCGCCTGGAAGAGGGCGAGCTTCTCCTCGTCGGTCAGCGTCGGCGACTCGCCGGTCGTGCCGCAGGCGACGAGACCGTCGGAGCCGTTGTCGACGAGGAACGTCGCGAGCTCGCGGAAGCGGTCGAGATCGACCGCTCCGTCCGCCCGGAACGGCGTCACCATCGCGGTGATCACGGAACCAAGCACTCTGCTGGATTCTACGGCCGGGGCCCAAGGCCTGTGGCACGCTCCCCGAATGGCGGTCGATGTCGTCACCGAGATCGAGATCGCCCGACCGCCCGAGGAGGTCGCCCGCTACGCCTCCGATCCGTCCAACGCCTCCGAGTGGTACGCGAACATCCGGAGCGTCGACTGGCTGACCGAGCCCCCGCTGGCGGTCGGGTCGCGAGTCGCGTTCGTCGCCTCGTTCCTGGGTCGGCGTCTCGCCTACACCTACGAGGTGCGCGAGCTCGTTGCGGGCGAGCGGCTCGTGATGAGCACCACCGAGGGGCCGTTCCCGATGGAGACGACCTACACCTGGGCCGAGACTCCGGCAAGCGGAACGAAGATGACGCTGCGGAACCGCGGCGAGCCCGCCGGTTTCTCGAAGGTCGCGCAGCCGCTGCTCGTGGCCGCGATGCGGCGAGCGAACCGCAAGGATCTGGCCGAGTTGAAGCGGATCCTCGAGGCGTCTTGAGCTAGCGGCCGAGCTCGTCCTGCAGCGCCAGCAACGCGTAGAAGACGCCCTCGGAGAAGGTCGGGTAGGGCTGGATCGTGTCGAGGAGCGTGTCGACCTTGACCTCCGCGCGGATTGCGAGCGTGAACTGCCCGAGCCACTCGGCCGCCTGCGGCCCGACGCAGACGGCGCCGACGAGCACACGCTGCCGCGGATCGGCGAAGACGCGGACGAGGCCCTCGCGCTTCGGGCGCTCGTACGTGTTGAGGCGCGGCAAGGAGCTGAGCGGCACCTTGGCACTCACGAGGTCGTCGCCGTCGGTGCGGCCGACGGTCGCGACCTCCGGGTCGGTGAAAATCCCGGCCGGGATTGCCCGGTAATCGGCCTTCGCCCGGCGCCCGGCCATGTCGGCAGCCGCGATCCGAGCCTGGTACTTGCCGACGTGCGTGAACTGCGCGACGCCGGTCACGTCGCCGATCGCCCAAACGTTCTCGGCCCCACCGGCGCGCAGCCGCTCGTCGACCTCGATCCCGCGCGGAGAAGTCTGGACGCCCAGCTCGTCGAGACCGAGCCGCTCGACGTTCGGCCGTCGACCCGTCGCGACCAGCAGCCGCTCGGCCTCGAGTGTCGAGCCGTCCGACAGATGGAGCTTGACCCCGGGCTCGACCTTCTCGATCCCGACCCCGAGACGAACGTCGATGTCCTCCTCCCGGAACAGCTCGGCGAGCACCTCGCCGGCGTCGGGATGGACGCGCCCGAGCAGATGATCGCCGCGCTCGACGATCGTCACCTGTGAGCCCATGCGGGAGAAGAACTGCGTCAGCTCCGCGCCGACCGGGCCGCCGCCCATGACGACGAGGCTTCGCGGCACCTTGTGCGTCCGGGTTGCGTCGCGGTTCGTCCAGTACTCCACGGAGTCGAGCCCGTCGATCGGCGGGATCAAGGGCCGCGAGCCGGTGGCGAGGACGAGGTTGTCGTACTGCAACTCCTGTCCGTCGACCTCCACCACGCCCGGCCGCGCAACCTTGCCCTCGCCGCGCACGAGCCGGCAGTTCCACTCCTCG
>DATFSG010000042.1:0-19036 GCA_035262765.1 Gaiellaceae bacterium
GGCCTGACCCGACGAGCCGCTTGGACAGGCCGCCGCCCCCGGACCAGTCCTCCTGCTGCTCACCCCAGTCGTCGTCCCAGATGTTCACGTCCGCTGACTATCACAGAGCGCCGATGGGCGCAGATGCGTCATGCGCCGACCTGGAGAGCGCCGTGAGGATCGACGGTGGGCCTTCTCTGGCGACGGAGGGATTGAGACGAAACGCTTTCGGTGGTGGATCGGCTTGGGCGCGGCAGCCGTCGCGTTGTTCGCGCACCCGCCTGCCGGGTCGGCGGGAAGCCGGCACCCGCTGGCGTACACGGGCGGCCTGTGGCAGAGCCTGAACGCCCGCTGTGGCACTCGGGCCGCCGCGAACGAGCCCTATCCCTGGCCGCTGCGGCCCTTCCACGCGCAGCACCCCATCCGGGGCTTCTTCGGCGACCCGCGCAACCTCGTCTCGAGCGTCGAGCAGCCCCTGACACCGGAGTCGCCGGGCAAGTTCTCGTTCCACAACGGCATCGACATCTACGCGGCACCGGACCAGAAGGTCTTCCCCGTGGTCTCGGGACGAGCGCGCGTCGCCAACGCCCAGGAGGTCGTCGTGCGCACGCGAGACGGACGCACGTTCCAGTACTGGCACGTCCTCCCGCTGGTCCGCACGGGCAGCTGGGTGACCGCGTCGAAGACCGTTCTCGGGACCGCCATCCCGAAGCGCGGACATCTCCACCTGACGGAGATCCGCGGCACCTGCGCGGTGAACCCTCTGGCGCCCGGGCACCTGGAGCCGTACGAGGACGCGAGCCAGCCGCAGGTCGTCGCCCTGGACGCGGTCGGTGCCGACGGCGCCGTCCTCGATCCGACTCGGGTGGCGAGCCCGTTCGGGCTGGTCGTGCAGGCACAGAGCGAGCCGCCGTTCCCGGTTCCGCCCCCGTGGCAAGACCTTCCCGTCACGCCGGCGACAGTCCGGTGGCGTCTGACTGCAGCGGACGGACGGATCGTCCTCCCGTGGAGGTACGCCGCCGACTTCGCCGTCACCATCCCGCCGAACCGCGACTACTGGCGGGTCTACGCGGCCGGGACCCACGAGAACTTCGTCGACCGAGGCTCGCAGCCTCAGCTCCCGGGCGTCTACGACTTCAGGCTCACGCCGCCGAGTGCCGTCCTGCCACCCGGGCACTACACGGCGACCGTCGTGGTTGCCACCACGGACGGGAACCGCAGCACGCAGCGGCTGCCCTTCAGGGTCGTCCCGAGCAGCTAGCTGGGCTGGAACACGCAGTAGCTGTCCGCCGGCGGCGTCGCGCCCGGCTGGAACAGCACCTTTCGTGCGGGCAGCGGTTGGGCCGCATGGCCGAGCCCGGCCAGCCTGAGGACGCTGCGCCCGTGGTTCCACAGCGCATGAGCATGCGGCAACTCCGTCACGTACCCGGGAACCGGACGGCCGGCGATCGTCGCGAGTTGGCCGAGCCAGCGCGCGCTCGCGTCCTCGGAACACGTTGCGCCCCGAAACTCGCGCACCTCCGAGGGAGCGAGACTCCAGATGTCGATGAACCGCATCCCTCGCTGAATGTCCGCCGCTAGCGTCGCGAGGTGATGACTTGGCGAGCGCTGCGCGTAAGCGCCCGGAACCTGGGCCGGCGTCCCGCCCACCGCCCGCACGATCTCCGCCCCCGTCTCGTGGTTCGGCGGCAGCGCGTCGTAACGAGCGGCCAGGTCGAGATAGCTGTCGATCGTGATCAACGCCGCAGGATGCAGCCGCGGCTGGGATGCCACGAGCTCGGCATTCGCGAATCCCGAGTACGAGACTCCGATCACTATCAGCTTCGAGACCTTCACACGGGCCTCGATCCTGGCGGTCAGTCGCGCCACCGCCGCGTCGTAGGCGGGATTGCCCCAGTCCTCGAGCCGCCCGCTGCGCTGACCCGGCTGGTCGTACCGGTTGGGGCCGTAGTCGGTGCACAACCGCGAGGCGTGCAGGTAACGGGCGAGGTGACGCAGCTGCATGCAGTAGATCGGCCCTCCGACCGTTAGCAGCAGCGGGTGCGGCGAGACGCGTGCTCCGGGCGCGAGGATCAGCTGCTTCCGGACCAGGGGCGAGCCCGCGCCTGCTCGAGGTACGGCAACCGCGGACATACCGAGGGCGAGCAACGCCACGCCGACGGCAATCCAGCCAACGAGAAAACGGCCCCTCCCCAACTCCGCAGCAGCCTATAAGGCCGGTCGCCCGACCTCAACGCCGCCGCTGGACAGGCTTCTACTCCGGTGCCGGGTCGCGGCTGAAGATCTCGACGATCACGCCGAGATCGTGCTCCGTCGGCAGGTAAGCGACCCTGATGCCGGGGCCGAACGTGCCGCTGAGAACCGGCTCCTGCCCTTTCGCCGCCAGGTCCGCCAGCGAACGGTCGTAGTCCGTCGGCGCGACCGCGATGTGATGGACTCCGCCGCCCTTCTCGGCGAGAAACCGCGCGTAGTCGCTCTCGTCGTCGAGCGGCTCGATCAGCTCCCACTGCACCGTGCCGACCATCGCCGTCGCGAGCCGCCAGGAGCGATCGACCGGCCGTCCGTGCTCGTGCAGCGCTTCCGCTTTGCCGGCGTGGAACTCGACGACCTCCCACGGCCCGATCCCGTGATCGTCGGAATAGGTCCGCATCGCAGCTTCGAGATCGCGCACCACGATTCCGATCTGGAGCGTCTCCGTGAAAGCGGGCTCGCGCATCGCCAACTCAGTTCTACCGTTGACAGCGGCTCGCGCGACTGCGAACGTCGCTCTCACGGCTGAGTTCTACGTCAACCAGGCCACGGTTCCGCTCGAAGTCGCGGTGTTCAGTTGCGCGTGTGGAGCAACCCGAGTCGAGTGCGGTCTCGAGCAGCCGAGCGGCTGGTCGATGGCCCCGGACGGATCGGATCAGTGCCCGCATTGCGCGAGCTTGGACAGCCAGGAAGAGCGGCGCTCTAGCCGAAGCCCAGAATGAACTTGGCGTCGTCGGACATCCGGTCCGGCGTCCACGGCGGATCGAACGTCAACTCCAGTTCGACGTCCTGAATCCCCTCCACCTGCCGCACGGCGCTGTCGATGTCCTGCGCGATCAGCGGGCCGGCGGGGCAGCCCATCGAGGTCAGGCTGTAGATGACCTTCGCCTTCGAGTCCTCGACGTCCACCTCGTACAGGAGCCCGAGATCGACGATGTCCATCCCGAGCTCGGGATCCTCGACAGTGCGGAGTATCTCCAGCACTTCTTCGCGCGTCGCCATGAAGCCAGTGTAGAGGCGCGTACGATGACGAGGTGCTCGGCGGCGTAGGCAACACGGCACTGTCCGTCCTTCTTCTCGTCGTGGCGATCGGCCCGGTCATTGCCATGGCCTGGTTCGCGTGGTGGTTCCTGCGCGCCGGCAAGCGCTACGACGAGCAGGAGCGGGCGGCTGGACGCCGCCCGCCCGGCCCGTACTAAGCCGCCGGCTTGATGTTCTGGTTCACGCTGAACACGTTGCCCGGGTCGTACTGCGCCTTGATCCGCGCGAGGCGGTCGTAGTTCGCGCCGTACATGCCGCGCACGCGATCGGGCTCGTCCATGTGGAAGTTGACGTACCCGCCGCCCATCCCGTACGGCTTGAGCGCGTCGGAGTACGCGACGACCCAATCGCGGATCGCGGCGGCGTTCGCCGGATCCGGATCGACGCCCGCGTAGACCCCGCCCCAGATCGCGTCCCGGTATCCCCAAGCGGTCGCGTCGTTCGCGATCCGCGACGCCGCTCCGTCGATCGCGTAGAGGTGCATCGTCGACTTCCACGTCGGCATCGCCGCGCCGTATTCGGCATGGATCGCGATCGCCTCATCCGGGATCTCGCGGAAGAATTCCCCACGCCAGTACCACTGGTCGCCCGGCGGGTACACGGGGTCGAACGCCGTGTTCCACGCGGGCACCGGCACCGGCGCGATCCCGTCGAGCAGCGGCGTGCCGAATGAACGCGCCTCACGCAGTGCCTCGGATTCCTCCTCGCCGGCCTGCGTCCAGACGATGCCGCACACCTTGCGGAGGTGCAGCTCCTCCGGGAACGGCGGCCCGGGCGGAATCGACAGAAACGCGAAGAAGCCGCTGAGCTCGTCGGGCGCCGCTGGCAGGAAGTCCCGATACCACGTCAGGAGCTCGGCAGCGTCGCCGATGTCGTACAACACAGGCCCGGCCAGGACGGTGCCGCCGGGATGGCAACGGAACGAGAACGAGGTGACGACGCCGAAGTTGCCTCCGCCGCCGCGCAGCGCCCAGAAGAGGTCCGGGTCACGCTCGGCGTCTGTCTGGACGATCGAGCCGTCCGCAAGCACGACGGTCGCCGCGACGAGGTTGTCGATCGTGAGGCCCATTCCCCGCGTGTGGTGTCCCATGCCGCCGCCGAGCGTCAGGCCGCCGACACCCGTGGTGCCGATGATCCCGACGGGCACGGTCAGCCCGTGCTCATGCGTCGCCTCGAGTACATCCTTGAGCTGCGCCCCGCCACCGACGCGTGCCATCTTCGCCGGGGCATCGACCGTGATCGCGTTCATCTGCGAGAGATCGATCACGAGGCCGTTGTCGACCGAGCCGAGACCGCCTCCGTTGTGGCCGCCGCCGCGGACTGCGATCCGGAGACCGTGCTCGATTCCGTAGGCCAATGCCGCGGCCACATCCGCCTCGTCGGTGCAGTACGCAATCGCGGCCGGCCGCTTGTCGATCATGCCGTTGTAGAGGGCACGCGCCTCGTCGTAGTCGGGCGCGCCGGACTCCACCACGCGGCCCTTCACGGCCGAGGCAAGCCCTTCTGCCGATACAGCCATCTCTTGACCTCCCCAGTCGGTTGCGCCGATGCTACGCCGCGCTCGTGCCGAAAGAAACTAAGCTTCGCCGTGCGATTTAGTAGCCGAGCAGCCGCACTTCTTCCCTACGTTCACGAGCGAAGAAGTGGATTCCGTCGACGAAGCGCACCCAGTTGCAGCGCGTGCACATGAGGAGCGAGTGGGTGCGGGCGCTGTCGGCGAGGAAGCGGACACCGCGCAAAAGGTCTCCATTCGAGACACCGGTCGCGGCGACGATCACCTCGCCCGGCGCCAGATCCTCGGTGCGGAAGACGCGTTCGTAGTCGAGGATTCCGGCCTCTCGCAGCTCGTCGATCTCGCGCCGCGAGGTCGGCCAGAACTGAGCCTGCAGCTCGCCGCCGAGGCAGCGGAGCGCGGCCGCCGAGAGCACCGCTTGGCGCGTGCCGCCGATCCCGATTGCGAGGTGGTCGTTCGTGCCGCGGATCGCCGCGGAGATCGCCGCGGTCACGTCGCCGTCCTGGATCAGCTTGGTGCGCGCGCCCGAGTTCCGGATCTCCTCGATCAGGTCGTGATGGCGCGGCCGGTCGAGGACGATGGTCGTCACGTCGTTCACGCGCCGGCCGAACGCCTCCGCGATCGCCTCGATGTTCTGGCCGACCGGCCGCAGAAGGTCGATCGAGCCGCGCGCGAGCGGGCCGACCGCCATCTTCCGCATGTAGATGTCGGGGAGCTGGATAAAGCGGCCGGGATCGCCCACCGCGATCATCGACATCGCGCCGTTGCCGCCCCGCGCGACGACGCCGCGGCCCTCGAGCGGGTCGAGCGCGAGGTCGACGTCCTTGCCGCCGGCGCCGACGATCGCACCCGGCGTGAGGCCGCCCGAGTCGTCGAGAGAGCCGAAGACGACGCGACCGCCGATGGGCAGGATGTCGAGCGTCGCGCGCATCCCAGTCGCGGCCGCCTCCTCCGCGGCGCTCTCGTCGTCCCGCCCCAGCCAGCGCGCCGAGGCGAGCGCGGCCCGCTCGGTCGCCCGCAGGTACGCCTGACACTGGCAGGGCCGCTCCTGCTCGGCCTCGTACTCGCCGTTCTCGCTCATCGCGCGACCGTGCGACTCTGCTCGGCGGCGTCGAGGACGAGATCCGCGACCGTTCGCGCCGCGCGGTCCGCGTCCTCGTTCTCGATCACCGGGACTCCTGCGCGATGCGCCCGCGCCACGACGAGCTCCTGCAGCCGGCGAATGTCGTCGAAGCGCTCGAGGTAGCGCGACTCCCTCCGCTCGGAGTCCTCGTCGCGGAAGCGGAAGTGCCGGATGTGCTCCTCCTCGTCCTCGATCGAGAGCACGACGAACACCGAGACGGCCAACTCCGGTCGGGGCAGCTCGACCAACCCGGGAATGAGGTGGACGCCCTCGAGCACGAGCGACCAGCCCTCCTCGAGCGCGCGTTCCGACGAAGCGTTGACGCCGACGTTGACGTTCCTCGCCTGCTGCAGGAAGCCGTACTCGAGCGGGTCGTCGGCGTCCGGATACACGTCGCCCGCCTCGAAGCTCGACTGGTGGATCGCCGGCATGAACGCGCGCGAGAAGAACGCGCGCATCGTCTGCCGCACGAAGTCGGTCGAGGTAACGCGCGTGATGCCGAAGCGGTACGCGAGCTCGGTCGCGACCGTCGACTTGCCAGTCCCGGTCGCGCCGCCGATGAAGACCATGATCGGCAGGTCGACCTCGCGGAGCTCCTGGTAGCGGCGCAGACGCTTGACGGAGTCGCGTCCCTCCTCTTCCCCGAGCACTTCGACCGCGAGTGCCTCGAGCCGCTCGATCTCGATCGTGTCCATCCCGCGCTCGATGAGCTCGTCGCCGACCCGGCTCGCGAGCGCGTAGGCGCGGTGCCCCGCCACCCCCGCGGCCATGAGCGAGCGAGCCATCAGTCCGCGGGAGTACGGCAGCCCATGCTCCTCGCCGCCGAGCGGCAGCGGATTGATCCGGCGCGGCTCGTTCACGCGCGCACCGCCTGCTGCGCGAGAGATTGGACGCGCTCGTCGAGCTCGTCCGAGACGACGTCGTTCGCGGCGAGGACGACTTCTGCCCCACGCTCGAGGGCAGCCTCGGCCACCACGTCGACGGCTGCAGCCTTGAGCTCCACGAGGTACACCTCCGCGTCGACGCGCTCGAGCTCCTCGCGCAGCGCGTCCCGCCGCGCGAGGTTCCGGGAGACATGGACGATCTCGGCGTCGAGGTCGTTGGTCGGCGCGGGGCCGGTGGTGAACACCGCGGTTCGGCGGCCGCCCAGGGGCTCGGCCGGGCGCAGCCGAAGCTCGGCAGCGACGATCGCGACGTCCGAGATCGAGCGGATCGCCTCCCGGTCCGCCCCACCCGTATCGACCACGAGGTCGGAGACGAGGACGCGATAGGCGTTGAGACCGCCTCGCGGGTCGTGCCCGCCGTTCGTGACGAGGATCCGCGCGTCCGTCTCGACGGGAGGCAGCGCCGCGCCGCTGCCGTCGAACACGAGCAGCTCCGGCTCGAGCTGCGCCGCGAGCTGCGCGCCCTCGAGGACGTTCGACAGGAACGGAGCGCCGGCGAGCCCTCCCCCGGCCCGGCGGCAGCCGATCGCCGGAACGCCGGCGAGGGCGGCAGCCTCGAGATAGTCGGAAGCCGCGTGCCTGCCGGAGCGCGAGAGGGCGAGCAGGTCTTCGAGCGTCGGCGGCGTCTCGACGAGTTCCGGCTCCGCCGGCCCGCCTCGGCCCATTGCCACAACGACGACGCGGCGGTCTCCGGCGAGGACACGTGCGACGTGCCCCGCCACCGCCGTCTTCCCGATCCGCTTCCCGAGGCCGATCACGGCGAGGGACGGCGTCTCCACCGGCTCGAACGTCGGGGGGTCGAAGCGAAAGTCGGCGCCGACGTACGGCAAGCCGAGCGCGAGCGCGCGGGACGCCCAGAGCATGCGCTCTCGCGGCCCGAGCACCGGTTCGTCGGAGAGATCGACGACGAGATCTACGTCGACCGCGTCGAGCGACCCCACGAGCGGCACGCCGTAGTCGTCCCCGGCCCTGAGCTTCTCCGTGCCGCCCACGAGCAGCGCGCCGACCACGTCGTACGGCAGCGCCTCGAGCGCAGCCCGCACGACCGGCGCGAAGTGCTCGCCGTCGACGAGCGCGATGGCACGCTCGCTCACGTCGACCGCACCTCGTCCTCGATCTTCGCCGTGTACTTCTCGTACGTCTTCGTCTCGGTCGAGAACTGGATGATCCTTTCCTGCCCGTGGAACGGGTAACGGCGCCAGACGTCCACGTGTGTGCCCTCGACCTCGACGACGTTGTAACAGGGCCGTCCTTTGCCGCGAAGCCGCGAGGACGAGACCGTGCCCGCGTTGACGACGAAGAGGTCCTCGAGCCGCCACGCGTACGGGACGTGCTTGTGGCCGGCGAGGACGAGATCGACCTCGGCGCGCTGGAGGCACTCGAGCGCGTCGCCGGCGTCGTTGACGATGTTGCGCTCGCGGCCGGTGCCCGGGATCGGCAGCAGGTGGTGGTGCAGGACGAACACGCGCAGGTTGGCCGCTCCCGCGAACGCCTCCTCGATCAGGCGGTAGCGGCCGCGGCCGATCTGGCCGTTGTCGAGGTCGGGCTCGGTCGAGTCGACCGCGACGATCGTCGTCGGCCCGACGTTGAGCACGGAGTTGCGCTCCCCGAAGAGATCCTCGAAGTGGACGTAGCCGACGTTGCGCGAGTCGTGGTTGCCGGGGATGACGACCATCTCCTTGCACTCGACGCGGTTCAAGTACTCGCGCGCGAGCGCGTACTCGTCCTTGAAGCCGTTCGACGTGAGGTCGCCGGAGATCACGACGACGTCGGGCTGCATCTCGTTGACCTCCGCGATGGCGCGCTCGAGGTGCTGCGGTAGGAAGAACTGCGTCCCGCAGTGGAGGTCGGAAAGCTGAACGATCCGGAACATGTCGCGGAAGGCTAGATCCCACGCGCCCACGGCGCAGCCTTGTGCCGATTGTTTCGGCATCCGACCCCGCAGCTACCGTGACTTCCGATGGAGCTACAGCTCCCGGTGTTCAAGGCGTATCGCGGTACCGAGCCGCCGCGGTTCGCGAGTCCCGCAGAGCTCGAGTGCGCGAAGGTGCTCGACTACTACGACGTCGCCTGGGAATACGAGCCCCGGACGTTCGTGCTCGAGGAGGACGAGAAAGGGCGCGTGACCGAGGCGTTCACGCCCGACTTCTACCTTCCCGAGCAGGATCTCTACGTCGAGATCACCGCCATGAAGCAGTCGCTCGTCACCCGCAAGAACCGGAAGCTGCGCAAGCTGCGCGAGCGGTATCCCGACGTCAAGGTCAAGCTCTTCTACCGGCGCGACCTCGAGCGCCTTGCCCAACATTTCCACCTCGATCTCGCCAGCTGACTCCGGATACACGCCGGCCGACGACCGGATCGGAGAGATCCACTTCTCCGCGGCGGAGATCGCCGCGCGCGTGCGCGAGCTCGGAGCCGAGATCGCGCGCGACTACGCCGGCCGCGAGCCGGTGCTCGTCGCGTCGCTGAAGGCGAGCCTCGTCTTCGCCGCCGACCTCTCGCGGGCCATCCCGATCCTCCATGCGATCGACTTCGTGGAGCTCGCCGGCTACGGCAGCGCCGTCATGGGTGGGCACCAGCAGATCCGCGTGTTGAAGGATCTCGATCTCGACGTCCGCGGACGCGACGTCCTGATCGTCGAGGACGTCGTCGACACTGGCCTGACCCTCAACTACCTCGTCCGCACGCTCGAGCTCCGCGGCCCGTCCTCCGTCGCGGCCGTGACGCTGCTCGACCGGCCGTACCGACGGCTTGTCGATGACCTCCCCGTGCGGTACGTCGGCTTCGACGTCCCCGACGAGCTCTACGTCGGCTACGGCTTCGACCTCGAGGAGCGGTACCGCGAGCTGCCGGATCTGCACCTGCTGAACCTGAGCTAGCGCCGCGCGGCCGTACCCGCTGCTCACGGCGCGGCGTTTATGACTTGAAAGTTTGAAAGTCCCGCAGCTCGGGGGACGCCTCCACTGGCGTCCCGCACAAGGTCGTCTCCCGACGACGCCGGCCGTCTCTCCGGGGGCGGCCGGTTTGTGCCTCAGGCCTTGACCACCGGTCGAGTTGGGAGGATCCTTGTGCGGTGCGTATCAAGCTCTCGTTGAGCTGCGTCGTCCTCGCCCTCACGCTTGCCGGAGCCGCGCTCGCAGCCGGGCAATCGAGTGCGTGGCGAAAGAACACCTGGCACGAGAACGCGCTGCTGACCGTCTTCCACGGCTACTTCGTGCTGGGACCGAACACGAGCGGCGCAACGAAGGGGTTCTCGATGACGCTCAACTACGGACAGGACCTGCCGTTGAAGTGCACGCTGCGCCTCGGCTCTAAGGCCAGCATGCGGGCGAAGAGCTACGGAGAGGACGGCTATCGGTACGACATCGGATTCCGGTGGCCGAAGATGTCGTCGCCCGCAAAGGCCACGGTCACCTGCCACGTGCAGGGTCCCGTCACGGCGGCCTGGGTCACGGTCGGCGTCCACACGACGCACAGGCTTCGGAAGACCTAGCGCTCAGCCTGGGTGGTCCCGACTACGCTCCTACGGTGGTCACCGAGGGCGAGCCGGCACCCGACTTCACCGCGACGACCGACGCCGGCGAGAGCGTCAGCCTCTCGGACTTCCGCGGCAAGCCGGTCGTCCTCTACTTCTATCCCAAGTCCGATACGCCCGGCTGCACGGTGCAGGCCTGCGGGATTCGCGACGCTTACGCCGAGTTCGAGCGCGCGGGCGCCGTCGTGCTCGGCGTCTCGCACGACAACGAGGCGAAACAGGTGAAGTTCAAGGAGAAGTACGGGTTGCCGTTCACCCTCCTCGCCGACCCGGAGCACGAGGTCGCCGAGCGCTACGGCACCTGGGGCGAGAAGAAGTTCGCGGGCAAGAAGTACTGGGGCATCAGCAGGACGACCTTCGTCATCGGGCCCGACGGAACGGTCACGAAGGTGATGGAAAAGGTGAAGCCCGACACGCACGCCGACGACGTGCTCGCGGCCCTCGGCTCGACCTAAGCGAGGGAGAATTCCCCCGGCCGGGGGTATCCAAGTATCGGTCGTCGCAGCGAAGATCGGAGTTGCGGCATGCAGCTCTTCCTGCGCGATCCCACGTACACCGACAAGCTGGCGGCGTTCCTCACGAGCGTCGGCCGGCGTGCCGTCGTGAGTGCGCCGGACCGGGTCGACATCGACGAGACGGCCGAAGACTCGGAGCACCTGGAGCTCGAGCTGTACCTCCGCGTCTGGACCGTCCTGTACCCGGACGCCGACGTCCAGCTCGCCGTTCGCTGAGTCGCTAGCCGCCGTCTCGTCTTTCTGCGACGCTAGTCGCGTGTTTCGCTGGCTCCGTTCGCTTTTCGGTCGTGGGCGGCGGGACGAGGCAAGTCCGATCCGCGAGTCGGAGGCCTACGCCCGCAGCTACGGCGAGCGGAGCGGTGAGATCGTCAGCGTCGTGCGCCAGGAGCCGAAGCCGATCCCGCGCCGGACGGGCGACATGACCGGCGAGCTCCTGCGCCGCGCCTTCGAGGCGAAGCTCGACCTGCGCGGTAAAGCCAAGACCTGAGCGGGTTCGATTTTGGCTATCCGGGAACGCCGCGGCCATGGGATTGTCCGTCGGACTCATCGTCACCGTGGTCGGCTTCGTCCTCGCGCTGGCCGTCCACCCCACGCATCCAGGCTCGGTAAACGTCAACACCGTCGGCTGGATCATGGTCGTCTTCGGGTTGATCGCCTTCTTTGCCGACCTCGTGCTGTGGTCGCACTGGGGACCCGGCTACGCGCGCCGAACGTACGTCGAACAGGGGCCGGGCTACGGCCCCGGCTACGGCGCCTCCCGCTGGGGCTACGGGCGCCGGCGCGTGATCGAGGAGGAAGAGGGCGGCCAACCGGGACCGCCGTACTAGATTCGCGTAGTTACCGGCACGTATAGACCTCCGGTGGCTCCAACCTAGACGTACGGGCGTGTGTGATTTCGCCGCGCCGACCTACGAAAGACCCATGCTTACTGCGGCGGCAAGACCCCACGTGTTCTGGGTTGGCGAGGATCGTTCGGCAGTTCGTGGCTGGCCGATCGGCCCGGCTCTGCTCGAGGCGCTAGGCGAGATCAACCAGGACGTGCAGGAGGCGCTCGCCGACGAGCGCGCCCGGCTCAGCGAGTACGGCTACTCGGAGGATCTCCCGTTGCCGGCGCTGTGGTGGGTTCCGTCGCCCGGCGAAGAGGCCGAGGCGGCAGAGCAGCTTCTCTCGCCCGTCCCCGCCTAGCTCCACCCCCTTCTCGCGATCTCCGCGTTGACAACGAACGTGTAAGAGATCACGATCTTCGCCGTGGCTGAGGACGGCGGAGACACGGTGGTCGTCCGTTACTCCAAGGCTGGCGCCGTCGTGGTCGCGATCCTCGGTGTCGGCATGTTGGCGGTGCTCGCCCTGATCGTCACTTCGGGAGGCTCGGCGAGCAGGTTCGTGTTCGCGCTCATACCCCTCGCCTTCGCAGCTCTCTTCCTGCTGCCGTCCTTGCGGATGTGGCGTAACGATCGCCGTGCACTCGTGATCGACGACGACGCAATCGACGTCAGCTTCCTGAACGGCAGCCGCGTCCACGTCCCCTGGACCGAGGTCAGCGGGCTACGTGAGACGAAGGGGCTGAACGACGAGCCGTACGTCGTGCTCGAGCTACGCACCGCACGTTCCAACTTCCGCGTCGACGGCGGGAGGGTCTGGTGGAAGATGGCCGGCGGAAGCAAACCCACCCTCGGATTCCCGACCTCGAGGCTGATGCTGGACACGAAGCGCGAGAAACTGCTCGACGCGATTCGAGCCCATCTCCCCGACGGCGACCGGGGTGGCCATGAGTGAGCCCGTGAGCACCGAAGAGGATGTGGAGACGACTCCCTTCAACCGCTTCTTCGTCTTCTGCTGCCTGCTCTTCGCGTACATCCTGCTGTCCTGGGGCGCCGGGTCGTTGTACAACGACGGTCACGAGGTGCTCGGAGGCCTCGTGGGTGTGGTGGCAGTTTTCGCGGGGCTCGTGGGCTTGATCGTGCTGAAGTGGCTCGTCGCTCCGGGAAGACGGTGGCGTGAGCGCGGACTGCTCAGGGCCGCCAGGTACCTCGCCTTCGTCGTGGTCATCGTCGGCGTTCCGACCCTCGGCCACTACCTGACGCACTGACGAGTGGGAGGGAGCCGAACCGCGGGCCGCGCGGCACCTGCGAAGCCGACCTGAACATCGGCGCCATGTTTACGTCTGGCTCGTAGGCACCCTCCTGGTCGGGTTGCTCGCCCTCGCTCTGTTTCTGGCCGGCGGGGGCCGCATCGTTCCGGGTCGCGGCTGGCGGTCTGTGCTCGGCCTGCTCGCCGCCCTGGGCGCCACGGCTGCGGTCTTCGCGATCGGACTGGTCGTGCTCCTGACCGACACGACCTGTGTCGGTTGAGCAGTTCGGGGGCGGCAACCTCGGCCGCTCGATACCGAGCCAACCGCCCCTCAGAAAGGTGCCGCGCAGGCCGTGCCTGCCGTGCTACCCGATCGCGTCAATCGGGGCGTTCACCTAGCTAGGCCTACGCGCCGCCTCGCGCCTCGTACACCTCGGTCAGCTTCCGAGCGAGGCTGCCGACGACGTCGATCGGTACCGCAAAGACGTACTCCCTCGTGGTTACTTGAGCCGGGTCGGTTGTGGCGACCTCTCGTACGGCGCCTCCCGACAGGCGCAGCGCCCACACCTCGAGCGACTCTTCCTCCCCGAATACGTCCGCGAGAATGCGCGACGGCACGAGCTCGAAGTGCTGCAGCGCAATCGGGTCGGAATCCGTCGCGGTCATCTATGCGGATGAGAGGACTTGAACCTCCACGAGCCGAAGCCCACACGGACCTGAACCGTGCGCGTCTACCAATTCCGCCACATCCGCGCGGAGCGCAGTGTAGCCAGCCAGCTTGTGGAGCCGGATTCGCCTGCTCGAGTCATCCCGAGGCTCGCTGTCTGAGGCGTCTATGTCAGATCCATGTCAGAGAGACTCTCAAGGGTTCGAATCCCGTATGCGCCTCTCAGGGGTGCATGGCTGGGTCGATCTGGCTCAACCATGCGCCCCACATTTGTCTGAGCAGTCCTGAAATCGCGGATGGTGCACACACCGGTGCACACACCGAATCTCGCCTAGTTGGGCAACACTGAACTGCCCCACACGAGGCCGCGCGATCTCCTGAATCTCAAAGCGCGAGCGGGTGTACTTCGCGCCAGCCGAGGGGCTCAGTAGCCTCGTGGTACAGGTGGATGCGCTTGCCCGATCGAAGAGGTGAGGCTCATCGCCACGCTTATCGGCGCGGCTGGACACCCCATCGTCGTCCATGTCAATCCGAGCATCCACGCCAGCCCGAGCATCCCGATGTAGCAATCGATCTTCGTCGCCCTCGCACTCCCGGGTCTGGTGAGCTTGGCCTCGACTCGCGCTGCGATATAGGCTCGGCGGCCGTGGGGGTCGAGGGGTAGTCAGAGATGTCGCTGTTCGCCTACCACTTCACGAGGCGGATGCTTCACGAGGCCGGATGGCCGCGAAAGCTCGGCTTGTTCAAAGGCGAGGGCTACGACGCGAGAGTGGTGGATGCTGTTTACACCCAGGCCACATCCACCACCAGGCGTCACAACGCACACTGGCCCAGGCCAGTGTCCTGACACCTGCGACCCTCGTCGGTTAGGTTCTAGGCTGTGCGTGGCTGGACGGCTTACGTCAAAGTCAAAGGCAAGCTGCCGGAGCCGGAGAATGGTTAGCAGGCACGGCCCGTGATCGACGATGACGACCTCACCGATGAGGAGGTCTACACGTTCGCTTCCGGTGAACCCGAGTCAGTACGCGACTTCGTGACACTCCCGAACGGGATGGTCCTTCGGCCGGGCGAGATGCTCGACTCAGACGGCACACGCCGGCCGAACCGCTACTTATCCCCACCGCCGGACCCGGACTGATCGCGAGGCCTCAGGGGTCATTCCGGAACACTGGCCCAAGTGACGGTCCTTTCGCCCGCGGCGTATA
This sequence comes from Gaiellaceae bacterium, assembly GCA_035262765.1. Lineage (GTDB taxonomy): Bacteria > Actinomycetota > Thermoleophilia > Gaiellales > Gaiellaceae > Palsa-739. The sequence goes on from DATFSG010000042.1 coordinate 14,843, forward strand.
ACTAGCGAGGTGCGCATCCCGGGATTCGCGGTGTTCGTGGGCCTTGTGCTTGTCGTGGCCGGTTGTGGTGGGAGCCGTGCAGCGAACGACTCGATGCGGCCCGGTGGGATCCTCGTCTCCGGGTCCGCGACCGCGGTGGGAGCTGCAGCAGGGCGGACTGAGGTCGTCACGGACGTCACGCCGTTCAGCCGGACAGGCCAGCTTCGGCCTGGAGCGCGGGTTGCCCGGGTAGAGCGCGGAACGTGTTGGCCCGGCTCAGACGTGCTCTGGAACAACGTCTACCGCTGCATCAGCCGCAACGCGATCATGGACCCCTGCTGGCGCGACTTTCGCGCGTCTCGCCCTTCGGCCATTTGCATGCTCGAACCTTGGTCTCACTCGGCTACCCGGCTGAACCTAAAGGCCGCTCCGCCTCCGACCTCGGGGCGACCCAACCTCAAGGCCGAGCCTTGGGGAATCGAGACTGCCTCAGGCGCCCGCTGCCTGGCTGCTCAAGGGGCACACGACAGCTACGTCCCAAAGCACGGAAGACCGGCCGTCGTTGACTACTACTGTGGCTGGGGGATCCGCAAAGGCGAGCTGGTGCTCCTTCGCGGCATCGACCGAAAGCATCCGGCCTGGACGATCCGGTCCGCCAGGTACACCGGCAAGTTCCCCTGGGACTACAAGTGGGCCGGACACAGAGCTATCCGCATTGCCTGGTTCGGCGGCAACAACCCATTGTCCCACCGCCCCTGACGAGAGAACTCACCCCTTGCGGTCGTCAGGCGTCATTGCGGAACACTGGCCCAGCCGAGGGTTCTCGCTCTAGATGAACCCTTCCTGCGCGGTTCACGAGGTTGTTGACGAACTGCGCCGAGGCCCTCACGATTGAAGCATCAGACGTGCGTTGACAGTGCTCGTTTTGATTTGCGGGATCGCCGTCCTCTTCGCCACGGCTGCGCAGACGCACCGTCGCTACTCGTTCTTTTACGGGCCGCTCGTCTCTGCGCACTTGACGACCGCTCCTCACGCCCGTTTTGAGATCGGACACTCGTCGTGTGTTCTTGCGTGGAGAGGACAGCTCGCCGAAGCAGCGTGCAAGTCTCGCGGGGGGAACTCCCGGTTCCCGCCAACACTGTTACGAGCCCCCGCCACCCTGCTCCGTGCCCTGAAGCCAGCAAGCCGCCTGTGGCATTGCTACCCGCAGTCATCGCTCATCGTCGAGCGAGGCCTGCGAAGCCGCGTCATCGGGTGTACGACCCACGCGAGAACGCTCTTCCCCTAGCCCGCTCAGGCGTCATTCCGGAACACTGGCCCAGGCAAGTGTCCGGGATTGACAGCGGTCGTTGGGCGGGCGTAGGGTTGTCCCCTCAGCGAACGTCCCTTCGGGGCGCGGAAGGAGGTCTATCGCGTTGCTAGCCATCACTTCTCGCAGCCTTCAGCGGTATGACCGTCGTGCCCGTTCGTTCGCGCGGATTCTGCTCTAAGTCGCGTCCACGGGTTCCCGCGATTCCGCTCTACGGCTGCTGCTGAGGGCGCGTCCCGCCGGGGCGTAGCCACACAACGGCTGAGAAAGGAACGCGAATCTTGTACGCAACAACCCGCATCAGGGTCTGTATCGGCGTGGCTCTGAGCCTCGTCATCGCAAGCGTGTCTTTGGGCGTTGTCGCCACCTCGGGCGCCGCGTCCCGAGAGCAGCTCAAGGTCACTTCAACGTTGGACGGCAGGAAGGTGCTGCCGGTGCGCATCCGCTGGCGGGCTCGACCAAACGTCCCGAGTTCGAAGGTGGCAAAGGTCGAGTACCTGATCGACCACCACCTGATCTGGACCGAATACCACCCGCCCTACTACTACGGTGGCGACGAAGGGAAGAACGACCCAAAGGCCATCAACTCTCTGGTCACCACCTTCCTCAGACCCGGTCGGCACACGTTCACCGTCCGGTCAGTCGCGATCGGCGGTCAAACCGCTACGGACGTCGTTAAAGCCCGCACTGTGAAAGCCCCTTCGCCTCCGACACAGCTGGTCGGGAAGTGGACCCAGCCATGTTCGACCGGGGTCAGCTGCCCCCCGGGCGCTCAGTCGATCACGATCACAATCACGAGCGTCGGCTGGGGCTTCGAGCCCCAACCGTCGTTCGGTGATCGCTGGGACGCCCGCTACCTACACGGCGGCAAGGTCGTCTTCGGCCCCGAAGTGATCACCTCGCGCAGGTCACCCCAGGGAGCGTTCTGCGGCGTGGATCCACTCCACACCTGGACGTACACCATCGCCCCGGACGGCAAGAGCTTCGATCTGCAATCGGTCGGCGTTGATCCCTGCCCCGACCGGCGGAACGGGATCCGGGGGACGTGGACGCGAGTCGGCTAGCGTCCAACGCCTCGGATGAGGCGCACCTAGCGTCCGAGCGGCATGTCGCATAGTGAATCGGCCCGGCTAGACGCCGGGCCGATTCGCGGTCCGCTGTCGGAAGGTGGGACTCCGCGAGCCCGCTCAGGGGTCATTCCGGAACACTGGCCCAAGCGAGCGACCTTACTCGCGTGAGGCGCTGTCCCCGGCTAGCCGCTCAACGCGAAGAGCCGCCACTCGCCGGGCACGCCCTTGAGCTCGGCCACCCCGCGTTCCTCGAAGGCGAGACCCGAGCCCGCGACGAGATCGCGCACTGTCTGCGAGACGAGCACCTCGCCCGGGCGCGCTTCGGCAGCGACCCGCGCACCAATGTGCACCGCGATGCCGCCAATCTTGCCGTTGACGACCTCGCACTCGCCGGTGTGGAGTCCCGCCCGAATCTCGATGCCGAGCTCCTGCACGGCTTCCGTAACGGCCCGCCCGCAGCGAATCGCTCGAGCCGGCCCGTCGAACGCGGCGAAGAAACCGTCGCCGGCCGTGTCGACCTCTCGGCCGCGGAAGCGCACGAGCTCGCTCCGGATCAGAGCGTGATGCTGCTCGAGCAACTCGCGCCAGCCGCGGTCGCCGAGCTCGACCGCCTTCGCCGTCGAGCCCACGATGTCGGTGAAGAGGACGGTGGCGAGCACGCTCTCGGGCTCCGTCGCATCGATCTCGGCGTCCGCGCTCACCGCAGCGAGGAACGCCCGCAGCTCACGCTCGACAGGTGCGGGATCGGCCGCGATCACATGGGACGAGCCGGGGAACTCGACGAACCGCGCCGTCGGGATGTGCTCCGCCAGCCAGCGGCCGGCTTCGACCGGGACGTCCTGGTCGCCTGTCCGGTGCATGACGAGGGTCGGCACCCGAATCGAAGAAACAACGTCACGGACGTCGATCTCGAGGTTCATCCGCTCGAGCTGGCGCACGGCACCGGGGCTCGCGCTCTGACGCAAACGGCGGGCCAGGCGCTCAACCTCGTCCTCGGTCAGGTCGGGATTCTCGGCCAACTCGAGCACGAGCTCGGCCGTACCCCAGCGGGCGGCGAGGTCGTCGGCCCAGGCGAGCTGCTCCTCGCGGGTAGGTCCCCAGGGGAATCCCGGCGCGCGAGTGAACCGCGGGGCCGCGCTCCAGAGGATCAGCCCGACGGTCCGTTCCGGGTACGTCGCCGCAAAAAGCGCTGCCAGTGGCCCTCCCTCCGACGCGCCCATGACAGCTGCCCGCTCGACGCCGGCCGCGTCCACCACGGCCCGGACGTCGTCCATTCGCGTCTCCATGTCGGCGATGTCGGTGACGCGGTCGGAAAGGCCGGTACCTCGCTTGTCGAAGCGAATCACGCGTGCGAACTCACCGAGCCGGCGATAGAACGACGACGTCCCCGGCTCTGCCTCCCACATCAGCTCGACGTTCGTGACAAACGCAGGGAACACGACGAGGTCGATCAGACCTTCTCCGTGCACCTGGTACGCGATCGATACATCGCCGCTCAGCGCATAGCGAGTCTCGGGCAGCTCCACAGCCGGACCCTCCCACAAGCGGGCCTAGGCCGCCAGCGGTCAGTCGCCAGGACCGGACTCCCCAAGGCAGCTCTTGGAGGCGAGCTCAGGGGCGTCGAGTTTGACGAGCTCGAAGAGTGACCAGGGCCGCGAAGCACGTCGAGACGCTCGGGGGTCATTCCGGAACACAGGCCCAGGCGAGCGTTCTGCTCGTCCGGGCGGATAGCGTTGTGCCCTCTACGGTTGGGGTGTTACGTGTAGGAGGTCGCCGGTGACGCGGATCCAGAGGCCGGTTGAGTCGGCGGTGATGCCAGGTGTGTAGGGCGTGTTG
>DATFSG010000043.1:0-27230 GCA_035262765.1 Gaiellaceae bacterium
CGGAGCCGCGTTCGCGACGTAGTGGAGCGGCCCGTCGAGCTCGTCGCTGCCGCCGGCGGCGTTGACGAGGTAGCGGACGGGGAACTCGTGGCAGACGACGAGCGTGGTCGGCTCGTCGCGCTCGAGCAGGCGCCCGAACGCTCCTGCGAACCGCAGCGCGGCCTCGTCGAGGCTCTCGCCGCCGGGGAAGCGCTCCTTCCGGTTCGAGTGCGCCGGTGACTCGCGGTAGGCAGCGAGCGACTTGCCCTCGAGCTCGCCGATGCGGACGTCCCCCAGTTCGTCGTCGACGAGATGCGGGACGCCGCGGCCCGCGAGCGCGATGTTCGCGGTCTGCAGCGCGCGTGGGAAGGGAGAGACGGCGACGAGGTCGAGCGGCAGCGACGCGAGCTGTCCTGCGAGCCGCTCCGCCTCCTCGATGCCCTGCTCCGAGAGGCCGCGGTCGAGGTCCGGGTCGCCGTTCACGATCTGGTCGACGTTGAAGAGCGACTGCCCGTGGCGGGCGAAGAGGAAGAGCCTCACCGTGGCAGGTTAAGCCGCGGTCGGCCCCTGAGGCATCGCGTCCCGCACGCACACACCACCGACGCCGACCGCATGCTCCGGCGCTGTTTTCCGTCTACGCGCGCGTAAAACGCGAGGACGAGCGCATCAGGCTCTTGATCGGCCCCTTTCGCTCCGGGAAGATGTAGTGGTCGGCGACGGCTCCGACGAACCAGACGACGATCGTCCCGCCCACCAGCGTCCAGAAGCCGTTGATGTGCAGGCCGCCGACGATCACGTCGGTCAGCCAGAGGATGAACATCGCGACGAAGAACCACGCAATCCCGAGCGTGAGGATCGCGAGCGGGAACGTCAGCAGCTTGAGCAGCGGCTTGACGAAGGTGGCGAGGATCCCGTAGACGAGCGCCGCGAGGATCAAGGTCCCGACCGATCCGCCGACCGAGATGCCCGAGAAGATCCAAGCCGCGACGGCAAGCGATGCGGCGTCGATACCCCAGGAAACAAGGAGGCGGAGCGGGAAGGACACATCAGGATCCTAGCCATCCGGCTCTGTGTTGATCCGCGGCCAAGGAGTCGGCCGGTGAAGGCCGGCGGGAGGTGCGGCGGCTTCAGGAGCTCGGGCACGACGACCCCGTAGTCGGTCGCGCTCAGCCGGTGACCGGCGGTGTCTGCACGCCGCTGATCCCGATGTTGTGCGGTGGCGGCTTCGGGCACTGGAACTGCCGCTGGATCGTGACGCGGACAATTCCGCGGCGGTGAAGCCTCAACACGAACACGGCGCGGCCGTTCCGCCCGGTCGTTCTGACCGCGTGGACTCCCGGTCCCCTGGCGGAGATGCGAACGCCCGGGACCGGCCGCCGGCCGATGTGCACCCGGGCCACCACGCGAACGCGGCCCACCCTCGCCGAGTGCGGCTGGACGGAGAGCGTGTAGCAGTTGGACGGAGGCTTGGGCGGCTTTATGGGCGCCTGGAGCGTGTTGGTGATCACGCACACGACGTGCTGCCCCGCGCTCACCGTGAAGGACCCGTCTGCCGCGCAGTCGCCGCCGACCGTCGTCTCGAAGCGGACCGTGACGTCGCTCACGGACACCTCTCCGATCTGATGGTGGCCGACTCCGATGACCACCGGCCCGGTGCTTTCGCCGCATGCGACCGAACGGAAGACCGCCCCGTCGAGCTCGATCTGGAAGTGGCCCGTCGTGCCGGTCGGATTGCACACCTTCTCGATCTCGACGGTCCCCGTTTGCTGGCCCGCGCGGGTGTTCGTGATCGTGCAGGTCGCCAGCTGGCCGGCTGCGAGCGTGACGGTTCCGTCGGACGCGCAGGCCCCTCCGATCGTGGTGGTGTAGTCGGCCAGATTCGTGCCGGTTCCGGCCGACTCGCTGACGTGGTGCTGCCCGGGCGGGACGGCCACCGGCCCGAACTCACCGCCGCACGCCACATCGTGGGCGGTCTGCCCGTCGATCGTGAGGTTGAAGCGGCCGCCGTCGTCGGCCGGGACGCAGATCTTGGTCACCGTGAGCTCGGCGGGCTTCGGCGTGCCATGGCGCACGTTGAGGACCGTGCAGATCGCCTCGTCGCCTGCGGTGAGCGTGATGGTTCCGTCGGACTGGCAATCCCGACCGATGAAGCGGTCGTAGTCGGTCACGTGGGTGCCGTCGGCTCCTTGCTCGCGCACCACGTAGCTGCCGGGCGCGAGATGGACGGCGCCGGTCGTACCGCCGCATCTGACGATCGCCCGGTGCACGGGTTCGCCCGCCGCCGTGGCGATCAAGAGCCTGAAGTGGCCGTCGTCTCCGGTTGGGACGCAGACCTTGTCGACGCGCAGGGTCGTGGCCGGAGGAATGCGTGTGTTGGTGAAGGTGCAGCTCGCCGAATCACCGGCCGCGAGCGTGATCGAGCCGTCGGTGGCGCAGTCTCCCGAGATGACCGTCGTGTAGTCCGCGAGGCTCGTCGGCGGGATGCCCGCCTCGCTCACCGTGTATGAACCGGGAGCCAGCTGGATCGGCCCTGTCGTGTCGCCACAGGAGAGAGTGGCGACGGAACGACGCCTGACGAGGGGGCCGTTCACATGGATCTGGAACTGGCCCGTGTCGTTCGCCGGGTCGCAAACCTTGTCCACGGTCAGGGTCGCGGGGGGAGGAGCCGGGTGGCGGACGTTGGTGATGGTGCAGGTCGCCGAGTCGCCGGCGGCGAGCGTGATCGTGCCGTCGCTTGCACAGTCGCCGCCGATCGTCGAGGTGTAGTCGCCGAGACTTGTGCCTGTCCCCGCGCTCTCGCTGACCGTGTGGTTGCCGGCGCTCACCTGGATCGGGCCGGTCGTTCCGCCGCAGGGCACGTCGGTACCGGCCGAGCCGCCGAGTGGGGCGCCGTCGACCTGCAAGTCGAACAGCCCCGGATCGTTCGCCGGGACGCAAAGCTTCGTGATCGTCAGCTGGGGCGGTCTGCGGGTATTGGTGAAGGTGCAGCTCGCGGATTGGCCCGAGGCGAGTGTGATCGAGCCGTCGGTGGCGCAGTCTTCCGAGATGACCGTCGTGTAGTCCGCGAGGTCGGTCGGCGGGACCCCGGTCTCGCTGACGGTGTACGCGCCGGGCCCAAGCGGGACGGGGCCGATTGACTCACCGCAGGCCAGGGTTGCGACGCTGCGCCCGGCCACGTTGGGACCGGTCAGATGGATCTGGAACTGGCCCGTGTCGTTCGCGGGGTTGCAGACCTTGTGCACGGTCAGGGTGGCGGGCGGAGGCGCGGCGTTGTGCACGTTGGTGATGGTGCAGGTCGCCGAGTCGCCAGCGGCGAGCGTGATCGAGCCGTTGGCAGCGCAGTCGCCGCCGATCGTCGAGGTGTAGTCGCCGAGGCTCGTGCCTGTCCCTGCGCTTTCGCTGACTGTGTGGTTGCCGGCGGTCACCTGGATCGGGCCGGTCGTTCCGCCGCAGGGCACGTCGGTACCGGCCGAGCCGCCGAGTGGGGTGCCATCGACCTGCAGGTCGAACAATCCCGGATCGTTCGACGGGTCACACAACTTCGTGATCGTCAGCCGGGGCGGCGGCGGCGGGTTGCGGGTATTGGTGAAGGTGCAGCTCGCAGATTGGCCCGCGGTGAGTGTGATCGAGCCGTCGGTGGCGCAGTCGCCCGAGATGACGGTCGTGTAGTCCGCGAGGTCGGTCGGCGGCGCGCCGGACTCGCTCACCGTGTACGCGCCAGGTGCCAGCCGGACGGGGCCGACTGAGTCACCGCAGCCAAGGGTGGCAACGCTGCGGCCCCTCAAAAGCGGCCCGGTGACGTGGATCTCGAACTGGCCCGGGTCGTTCACGGGGTTGCAGACCTTGTGCACGGTCAGGGTCGCGGGCGGAGGCGGCGGGTGGCGCAGGTTGGTGATCGTGCAGGTCGCCGTCTGTCCCAGGGCGAGCGTGATCGAGCCGTTGGCGGCGCAGTTGCCGCCGATCGTCGTGGTGTAGTCGCCGAGGCTCGTGCCTGTCCCCGCGCTCTCGCTGACCGTGTAGGTGCCTGGGTTCACCTGGATCGGGCCGGTCGTCCCGCCGCAGGGCACGTCGGTGCCGGCAGCGCCGCCGTGTGGAGTGCCGTTCACCAGCAGGTTGAAGTGGCCGGGATCGTTGTCGGGGACACACAACTTCGTAATCGTCAGCGTGGGCGGTGGGAGCGTCGCGACGAAGCACTCAGTCGTGGTGTTCGTGTGCGATGCCGGCGAGTAGAGAGAGCTATCGCTCGGCGTGTACTCGGCACGGAAGCAGTAGTTGCCGGGCGCTGTGGGGGTGAACGCGATCGATGCCGTGCCGTTGACCACACCCACACGACCCGCACGGAGGACGACGAGCGCCGGCTGGACCTCCACTCCGCCCTGACTGCAGTCGGGCGGCGCGCTCTCGGGGCCGCAGACGAAGAACCGGACCTCGCCCGTCACCGGCGCGCTCCCGCTGCCACCGAGTGTCGCGGTGTCGATCACCGGCTGACCGACCGTCACCATCGAGATCTGGGACGGCGGGACCGGCAGCGGGGTGACCTGGGTCGTGAAGGGTGTCGGCACCGGAGCGAGCGCGCTCCCAGACAGCTGAATCGACTTGTTACCCGGACTCGCCGGCGTGCCGCCCTCCACCTGGTATTGCACCAACCGCATGTGGAACGAATCCCCCTGTTGGTTGCCGACGAAGGTCAGTCCGGCGCCCCAGTTGAGGGAGCTGGCGATGTGCGCGCCCCAGGCCAGGACGACCGAGTCCCCGTGCGCCGTGAACGTGACGTCGATCTGCCGCGAAACGGAGGCGGTCGTATCGGCGCCGATCGGCGTGGTCGGGGCGGCATAGGCAGCGTGGGAGAGGGTGGCTCCCCACATCGAGAACTCGCCGGGAATCTGGCCCCCACTCGGGAACGTGGTGGCCGTGTCGAGCGGGACCGGGGTCGTGCTGGGTGCGCCGTTGCATGGCGGTGGGCCGGTTACGGGGACCCCCGAACACGGAACGATCTGCTGCCCGGCGAATGCGCTTGCGTTGTACGTGCCCAGGTAGTCGAAGGCGTGCAGCGCAGGCCGCCCCCCTCCCTGGGCCACGGTTGCGTCATAGCCGAGCCGGAGCGTGTAGGTGGTTCCCGCGGAGAGGGCGTTGATCGTGGTGCGCATGGGCACGAAGTCCCCCTCGCGGTACAGGGAACTGTTCTGATTGACGCTGCCCGAGGTCCACGCGCTGCCGGTGCAGTCGTTGATCGCAGCGGTCGTCCCGCCGAGCCGGTTCGCGCACTGGTCGAGCCCAAAGTCGATCGCGCGTAATTGCGGCCTCTGCGCGGACCCCGAGGGGACCAGCCAGACCAGCACCGCGAGGGCGGCGACGACGAACCAGAACCACTTGTTCGGACGCGCCATCCGTCTCCCCCGCGCGGCCAACCTGGACGTGGAGCTGAATCCCGATCGTAACGGCGGTTAAACCTGCTTTCGTCGTGCACGCACGACACTTCGGGCCGGGGTGGGAGTCCGACTAGGAGCCTGAGTCGAGGTACGCGAGCACGATGAGCCCACGCTCGCGGAGCGGCAGTCTCACACGCTGAGTCTGCTCAGAGGCGACTAGAGCTCGAAGGGGATGGGCCGGGCAGGGATCGAACCTGCGACCTTCGGATTAAAAGTCCGCTGCTCTACCAACTGAGCTACCGGCCCTGACTGTTGCTGGGAGCGCCGCCGGCAAAGCCGCCGACGCCCGGCGAACTGCATGGACGCCTTCGGCGTCCGGGGGCGAGCGTAGCGCCGCGCCGTAGGATCTGCCTCGTGGCGCCGTACCCGTACGAGACGGAGTTTCCCTCGCTCGACCTCGACCGGCCGGACGACGGGATCCTGCGGCTGACGCTCCGCGCGCCCGGGCGGCTCAACGCCGTCAGCGAAGAGCAGCACGGGGAGCTCGCGCGCGTCTGGCAAGCGATCGGGCAGGACGAGGAGACGCGCGCGGTCCTCGTCCGCGGGGCCGACGGCGCCTTCAGCTCCGGCGGCGACCTCGACCTCGTGCTCGCGATCGCCGACGACGCGGAGACGCGCAGGCGCGTTTTCCACGAGGCCCGCGACCTCGTCTACAACATGCTCGCCTGCCCGACGCCGATCGTCTCCGCGATCACCGGCCCCGCAGTCGGCGCCGGCCTCGTCGTCGGGCTACTCGCGGACGTCTCGCTCGCGAGCCCGAACGCACGGATCGTCGACGGCCACACGAAGCTCGGCGTTGCCGCGGGCGACCACGCCGCGATCGTCTGGCCGCTGTTGTGCGGGATGGCGAAGGCGAAGTACCTCCTGCTGCTGTGCGAGCCGGTCGGCGGGGTGGAGGCCGAGCGCATCGGGCTCGTCTCGCTCTGCGTGCCGGAGGAGGAGCTCGAGGAGCGCGCCCTCGAGATCGCGGAGCGGCTCGCGGCCGGCTCGCGCTCGGCGATCTCGCACACGAAGACCGCGCTCAACGAGTGGATGCTCCGGGCCGGGCCAATCTTCGACGCGTCGCTGGAGCTCGAGTTCCTCGACATGACCGGGCCGGACGTCCGCGAAGGCGTCGCCGCCGTCCGCGAGAAGCGCCCGCCGAGGTTCTCGTAGTGGACGAAGCCCAGCTCCGCGACGTGCTCGGCGAGCCGACGGAGCTCGTCAAGAACAAGATCGCCGACCGGCTCAACTCGCTGACGCGGCAGTTCGTCGAGCGGTCGCCGTTCGTCGTCGTCGCGACCGGCCGCCCGGACGGCGGTCTCGACGTCTCGCCGCGCGGCGACCCGGCCGGCTTCGTCCGGATCCTCGACGAGCGGACGCTGCTCCTGCCCGACCGGCCGGGGAACAAGCTCGCCGACACGCTCACGAACCTGCTCGAGGACGACCGCATCGCGCTCCTTTTCCTGATCCCGGGCGTCAACGACACGTTCCGCGTCAACGGCCGCGGCCGGATCGTGGACGACCCGGAGCTGCTCGCCGCCAGCGAGGTGGAGGGGAAGCTGCCGCAGCTCGGGATCCTCGTCGAGGTCGAGGAGGCGTACACGCAGTGCCCGAAGGCGTTCCTCCGCTCCGACCTCTGGAACCCCGACAAGCACATCGATCGCTCGGAGCTGCCGGGCTCGGGCGAGATCCTGCGCGCGGTCGCCGATCCCGAGCTCGACGTCGAGGAGTACGACGAGGCCCGCGCGGAGCGGTATCGGCGGCGCGAAGGGTTCTACTAGGCCGACTCGGTCTGCTGGCGTTCCCAGGCGTCGAGCAACTGCTCCACGTTCCGCCGTTGCTCGTCGCTGAACTCGAAGCCGGCAAGGAGGCGCCTGGCCTCGCGCACGTCGTCGTTCTCGACCGCCGCCTCGAGGTGCTCGCGGACCGGGATCGGCTGCCGCAGCTGCCGCCGCAGCCAGCGGAGGAGGCTGACCTGCGCCGCTTCCACTAGCGCGCCCACCACTCGCGGAGGTGGCGCCAGACCGCGACGGCGAACGGCCAGATCAAGGCCGCCCAGAGCAGCAGGCCGCCGAAGAGCGCGAGGACTTCCACACTCTCTCGGCCCTGGTGCTGCCAGTAGACGTCGCGCAGATTGAGCCAGAGCGCGAACTCGTCGAGGATCAGCGCCGAGCAGATCCCGTAGGCGAGCGCGGTCAGGCGAAACCACCGCCGCTTCGGCTGGTGCTCGAACCCGTAGAGCAGCAACCAGCCGTAGCCGATCAGGAGCATCCCGAAGATCCCGAACACGAGATGGTGGATGTGGACGCCGCCCACGATGATCCCGCCGTTTGCCCCGGCGCCGTGGTAGTGGAGCCAGGTTGTGATCCCGCGCGTGATCACGAGGCCGACCGTGAACCCGAGCGCCGCGAACATCGCCCGCTCTCGCCGCGGGCCCAAATGGTGGTGCAGGTGGAGGCCCTTTTCGACCTCCTCGGTGACCTCGTGCTCGAGCTTCTGGACCTCACTCACGCCGCAAGTGTCGCATCGTGAAGCGGCCGACACCGGATCCTCACATCGTCGTGACCGCATCGAAGCGGGGGTCGCACTTACGGTCGCAACGTCGTCCGATTAGTTCGGGGTCAGAACATTTCGGGGGGAACGACAGAAACACCTGCCTTCATGCGAGGAGGCGTCGGCACGTCGTCGTTGGTGCACCAGCCGTCGGCTGCCAACCGCTGGCTTCCTTCCGATCTCCGCCAGAAAGGGGTAGCTCATGAGGCGGACCAAAGCAGCGAACGGCATCGGTGAAACGGGGGTGCAGGTCACACGGCAACGCCGGCGAGGCTCGAGAACCGGTCTTCGAGCCCTCGGCGGGACGGGCCGCCGGTTGCGCCTGGTCGCGATCGGGGTGGCGGCTCTCGTCCTCATCGGTTCCGGCGTGGCCTATGCCTCGACGCAAGGGTTCGGCAACAACGAGGTCGGCACCACGTATCCGAACGGGATCCAGGTCTCCGACGACCAGATCATCAAGCCGCTCGGTGACCGGCTGGAGACGCAGTTCGGCAAGTTCATGGGCTCGACGGTGAGCCCGAACGGGCAGTTCCTCGCGGCGACCAGCACCGACAAGTCGGTCGTCCTCCAGATCTTCGATCTCTCGACCTACAAGCTCATCTGGGTGGTCGGAACCGTCTCCGGCCTGAACCAGAAGATCTCGGACGGCACCGTGGGCCAGGAAGGTCCGACCTACTCGCCGGACGGCAACTTCCTCTGGCTTCCGCAGCAGGACGCCGTGACCCGGTTCCCGGTCAACCCGGACGGGACCCTCGGTACGCCGACCCGCTTCCCGCTCCCGACGGTGGGTATGCACCTTTCGGGTAACGCCCGGACTCCGACGCCCAACTCCGCGTTGGTGGGCCAGATGACGTTCTCGCCAGACGGATCCACGCTCTACGCCGCGCTCAACGGACAGAACTCCGTCGTGGCGATCGATCCCAGCACCGGCGTGGTCGAGCAAACGTGGAACGTGGGCATCGCCCCTCGTGAGCTCACCTTCGTCGGCGACAAGCTCTACGTGAGCGACGAGGGCGGCCGCCAGGCCACGCCCGGCGAGTCGACGATGGACTCCTACGGCACGGCGGTGCCCGCCGACCCGTACCTCGGGACGTCGACGACCGGAGAGGTCAGCGTCATCGACACCGCGAATCCGTCCGCGCCGGTCGGAGAGATCGCAGTCGGCCTGCACCCGACCGCGCTGTACGCGAAGGGCAACGCGCTCTTTGTCGCCAACACGAACAGCGACACCGTCTCCGTCATCGACACGACCACTGATCAGGTCGTGCAGACGATCGAGACGAGGCCCTGGCCGGAGTCGGCCGTCGGCTACCAGCCCGACAGCATCGCCATGACGAGCGACGGTCATCTGCTGGTGTCTCTCGGCCGTGCGAACGCCGTCGCCGTCTACCAGTACCACGGCGACCCGCAACAGCCGGTGAACTACATCGGCCTGGTGCCGACGGACTACTACCCGGCGACCATCGCGACTGTCGGTAGCCAGATCGTGGTCACCAACACCCGGGGCATCGACGCACGCGGGCCCGGGCTCCCGACCTACAAGGGACAAGGCACCGTCCCCGTGATCGGTCACGACACGCACAGCACCACTGCGTCGCTCACGCGGTTCACGCTGCCGAGCGACCCGCAGATCGCGAAGGACACCGGCACGGTCTTCGCCCAGAACGGCTGGGGCAAGAACGACGTCCAGGAGGCGAAGGGCAAGGCCAAGGCCAAAGCCAAGCCCGTTCCGGTCCCCGCGCGCCTCGGTGATCCGTCCACCATCAAGCACGTCTTCCTGCTGGTGAAGGAGAACCGCACCTACGACCAGGTGTTCGGCGACATGCCACAGGGCAACGGAGACCCGACGCTGACGCAGTTCGGTGAGAAGGCGACGCCGAATCAGCACGCGCTGGCGAGCCAGTTCGGTCTCTACGACAACTTCTACGACGTCGGCACGAACTCGTCCGAGGGCCACAACTGGCTGATGCAGGGCGACAACCCGGAGTACAGCGAGTCGGACGCGGGTGAGTACCAGCGCACCTACGACACCGAGGAGGACGTCCTCGGCCACCAGCGCTCCGGTTTCCTGTGGACGGCGATCGAGTCTGCCGGGAACACCGCCAAGAACTACGGCGAGTTCGAGTACATCGAGGGCAAGCCGTCAGGTACGTGGCAGCAGTACTACTGCGCGACCAAGAGCGTCATGGGCGGCGGCGACCCGGCCCAGCTGACCACGCCTGACCTCAAGGGCAACTACGGCTCGGCGATCCCGTCACTGAACTCGATCGCCGACCCGCTGTCCCCGCCGTTCGACCTCTCGATCCCGGACATCTACCGGTACGAGATCTGGAAGCAGGACTTCGAGCAGAACGGCCCGGCCAACTTCAACATGGTGTGGCTTTCCAGCGACCACACCGGCGGGCCGTCGGACTCGGAGGCCGGTGTCGCTGACGGCGATCTCGCCGAGGGCGACATCATCGACACGATCTCGCACAGCCCGTACTGGAAGAACTCCGTCATCTTCGTCGCCGAAGACGACAGCCAGGACGGTGCCGATCACGTCGACGGTCATCGTGCGCCGATCGAGGTCATCAGCCCCTGGGCGCAGCACGGCAAGGTCATCGACACCTACTACTCCCAGATCAGCATGGATCGCACGATCGAGCAGATCCTCGGCGCCCAGCCGCTGAACGAGAAGGTCGCCGCGGCAACGCCGATGTACGAGGCATTCACGAACCACGCCAACAACGCGCCGTACAACGCGGTGCCGAACCAGATCCCGCTCACCGAGGGGATCACCACGCCGCCGGCGTGCGGCCTGGACACCCTTGATCTGAAGGGCGCTGCTGCCAAGAAGCTCGCCGCAGCGGAAGTCCAGAAGACCACGGTGCCGGCGAACGAGAAGGCGACCGCGGCTGACTGGAAGTCGTGGATCGCCAAGCAGCACACGACCGGCGACGGCGCGGTCCCGGACTACGCGAACCCGGAGCAGATGAACCGGTACACGTGGTACCAGGCCCACGACTGGAAGGTGCCGTATCCGGGCGACTCGCGGATCTACGCTCCGGCGAAGGTCCCGGGTGGCTACATCCCGAGCTCGGACACGAACTGACGAGCTTGGGGACCACAACCGAGCAACAGGTCAGCGGGAGGGCCCGCCGGATCTCCGGCGGGCCCTCCCGGCCCGCCGAGCTTGCGGTCCGCGCGCGTGGGCTGAGCAAGTGCTTCGGCGACGTCGTCGCGCTCGACGGCGTCGATCTCGAGCTCGCGGCAGGCGAGGTACACGGTCTGGTCGGGCCGAACGGGGCCGGCAAGACCACGCTCCTGGGCCTGCTGCTCGGGCTGGCGGTGGCCGACGAGGGCGAGCTGGAGATCCTCGGCACTCCGGTGCAGAGAACGCTCGCCCTTCCGGACGGGGTCGCAGGCTTCGTGGACGGCCCTGGTCTGTACCCGTCGCTCACCGCCAGGCAGAACCTCGCCGCACTCTCTCGCCTGCGTGGCGGCGGGTCCGACGAGATCGGCGACGCGCTCGACCAGGTCGGGCTCACGGGAGTCGCGGACGACCGCGTGCGCGGCTTCTCGCTCGGGATGCGACAGCGCCTCGGGCTCGCCGCAGCTCTGCTGATCCGGCCCCGGTTACTGGTGCTCGACGAGCCGGCGAACGGCCTCGATCCCGCCGGCACGCGCCACGTGCATCGCGTGCTGACTGGGCTCGCCACCCGAGGAACTTCGGTTTTTCTCTCCAGCCACCGGATGGACGACCTGGCGGCGCTCTGCAGCAAGGTCACCCTGCTCGCCGCCGGCAAGGTCGTCTTCTCTGGCCCGCTGAGCAAGCTCGCCGCCGAGACCGACGAGCTCGACTACCGGCTGCGCACCTCCGACCTCGAGGCGGCTCGACGGATCGCGGTCGAGACGCCAGACGTCTGCGTCCTCCACGGCGACGACGTCCTTCAGCCTCACGACGCCGAGACACTTCTCGTGCGTGCCGCGGATCCGGCACTGGACGACCTGGTCGCACGCCTGGTCGGCGCCGGCGTGACCGTGCGCGAGTTGGCGCCGGTCGTGGCGCCGCTCGAGGCGGCGTTCCTGGCCCTGACAGGGGCCGCGACGGGCGAGGAGAGATACCTGTGACCGCCTCGGCAGTCGCGCTGCCGAGTGCCGCCGCCCAGCCGGCACCTCTGCCGCGCGCTTACCGCTTCGAGGTGGTCAAGCTCCTAGCCCAGTGGCCGATCCGCCTGGTGCTTCTGGCCTGCTGGCTCGGGCCTGCGCTGCTCGTCGGAGTCATCAGTCAGCAGAGCTCGCTGCCGGCCGACACCGTCTTCGGCCGCTGGATGAGCCAGACGGGCTGGGCAGGGCCGCTGGTTGTCCTCTCGTTCTCCTGCAGCTGGGTCCTGCCGCTCGTGACCTCTCTGGTCGCCGGTGATGTCTTCGCCACCGAGGACCGGCTCGGCACGTGGCGACACCTGCTCGTCACCGTGCGGTCACCGCGGCGGATCTTCGCGGCCAAGACGCTCGCAAGCCTGACGATCATCGGGCTGGTCGTCTTCGGATTGGTCATCTCGGGTGTCGTCGGCGGGCTCGTAGCGGTCGGCAACCGTCCGCTGGTCGGCCTCGACGGTCAACTGCTCGCTCCGGCGCATGCGGCCGGGCTGGTCGTGCTCGCCTGGGCGAGTGTGCTGGCGCCGACGCTCGCGTTCGCCGCGGTCGGGCTGCTCGGCTCGGTGGCACTTGGCCGCTCGCCGCTGGGACTCGTGCTGCCCGCGCTGTTCGCTCTGGTCCTGGGAATTGCGCAGGTTCTGCCGCTGCCCGTCGTCGTACGCGTCGCGCTCCCGAGCTACGCCTTCATCGGTTGGTGGGGGCTGTTCACCGACCCGGTCCAGACCGGCCCGGTCGTCGCCGGCGTCGTCGTGAGCCTCGCCTGGGCTGTGGTCGCGACCGCACTGGCGTATCGGCTGTTCATGCGCCGGGACTTCACCGACGTCGCGAACGACGGCATCGGACGGAGCTTCCTCGTGCGTGCCGTGCTACCCCTGGCTGCGCTGTTCGCGGTCACCGTCGGGGTCGCGGCGGGCGCGACCTCGGCGTCCGGCTCCGGGATCGACAGGGCCAAGCTGGACCGGTCGCTGTCGACCGCGTTCGGCCATCTCTACCGCATGCAGACCCGGGAGCTGCATCGCCCGGCCGTCACGGAGACGGAGTTGCGGGCGAAGGCCTCCTGCGACAAGGGCGGTTCTCTCGTCGCGGATGTGGGGCCGGGCAACGACTGGCGGTGCGTTGTCACCTGGCGGCTCCCGGGCTCCGCGGCGATCGGCTCCGCCGTCTATCAGCTCGACGTCAGCCCGGACGGGCGCTACGTCGCCGATGGTGACGGGCCCCAGGAGGTCAACGGCTTCTTCCAGGTCCACACCGCGACGGGCGACGTGCCGAATCCTCTCTGGCAGTTCGACGCGGTTGTGGATCTCCTGACCCCGACTTCGGCGCTCGCCAGTTCGTAACCGCTTGCGCACCACTCTGTCGGTAGGCATTGACGGGAAGTCGGGGTATTACGAGAGAGATGAGCCTGCGGCCGGACGGTCTGGGTGGAAGGCGCGAGAGCACCGCGTCTCGCTGAATCGCTTCCCCACCTTCCCGCCGGCCCGGCGGGAGTTTCCTCATTTCGTTCGCTCGTCGGCACCGCTCTCGCCGCCGGTCTGGTCGCCGCCGCAGTCGTCATCGCGCGAGGACGGTTGGAGTCGGCTGCCACGCAGCTCATGGGGGCGAGCGCATGGCCTCTCGCCGGTGCGGCGATCTGCGCGGTGCTGGTGCCGGCGGCGACTGCAGGTGCCTGGCGCAGCGTGCTTGCGTCCCGTGGCGTCCAGCTCGGTGCAACGGAGGCCTGGGGTTGCTACGGCCTGGGCTCGCTAGCGAACACCTTCCTGCCGGGCCGCGCCGGCGACGCCCTCCGGATCGAGCTCTTCTCGCGCCGACTCGAGCAGCACGGACGCCGCTGGCTCGCGTGCGGAGTCTCGATCTCGGTCGTGCTCGCGCAGAGTGTGGTGTTCGGCTGCGTCCTCGGAGTCGGCGCGGTGCTCGGCGCGCTGCCGACCTGGGCGCTCGCTCCGCTGTTCGCGCTGCCCGCGGTGGCGTGGGGGATCGGCCATGTGGCGCGGCGCAGGTGTCCCGGCGAGCGCGTTGCCCACCTCGCGGCCGCGACGACGCTCTCCGTGATGGCTTCGGTTCGCCTCCTCGGTTGGGTGGCCGCCTCCGCGGTCGCCCGTCTGCTCCTCGTGATCGCTGTGCTCGAAGCCCTTGGTGTCTCGCATCCGATCGGCTACGCCTTCGTTGCGCTCTGCGGGCTTGCGGTCGGCAACACGCTCACCCCGGCTCCGGGCGGCGCCGGTGTCGCCGCCGCGACGATGTCCGTCGCGCTCGCCCACGCCGGGCTGCCGGCGTCGACAGCCCTCGCCGCCTCTGTCTCCCTGCACGCGGTCGAGACCGTGGCGAGCTTGCTGTTCGGAGCGAGTGGCTGGCTGCTCCTCAGGACAAGGAGCCCCTTCTCCAGCTCGTCCTCGACCTTGCGGCCGAGCTTCTCGACCTCGCTCATTGTCAGAAGGCTCTCCGGGGAAGAAATGGCCGGGTGACTACGTCGTGAAGGTAAGCGGGGGGAGCCGGAGGTCGTGACAAAACGGGCATTCGAACGAGCCGATGGGCGTGGCGCACATTCGCGATCAGCGCGGTGTGCATCCTCGTTGCGGTGGTCGCGCCTGCAGCGCCTGGCACCGACATTGATGCCTGGTCTACGACGGCGATCCCGCAGGCCACGCTCAAGATCGCGGGGATTGGCTTCCGCGTCAGCGCGCTTTCGGCGGACGGCCGCATAGCGGTCGTCGCGGACGCGCACAGGGTCTACCTGTTCCGCACCCCCTCCGAGGGCTCTTGGGGCTCGATCCCGAAACCGACAGCCAGGCTGCGCGTGCCGACCGCCAGACTCGGAAACCTCACGGCGGTCGCGTTGTCCCAGACCGGCACGACTGCCCTGGTCGCGGTCGGGGCCGTTGGGAACCGCCAAGCAGTCGTGTTCGTCTTCCACGCCTCTTCGCCGGGTGCGTGGCGGTCGTCCGTGAGGCCGACAGCGCTGCTCACGGATGCGGCGGAACCAGCGGGATTCGGGTCGGGCGTGGCCCTCTCGGCCGACGGCTCGACTGCGCTCGTCGGTGACCCCGGGGGAGCGGACGTCTTTCATGCCGCGACGGCCAATTCGTGGCGCAACACCTCGGCACCGACGGCGACGCTCGTGGCCGATCCCACTGACGCGGAAGCGGGAGCCCTCAGCACGGCGGTGGCGTTGTCTGCAGACGGAACCACGGCGCTGATCGGTACGACGAGCGACTACACGTTCGCCGGTGCGGCTTACATCTTTCGGGCCGGCGCGGCGGGCGCTTGGGCGTCGAGCGCGACTCCTGACGCGATCCTGACGGACGGGTTCGTCGGCCAGCCCGGCGACGAATTCGGCGCAGCGGTTGCGCTCTCACCGGACGGCCTGACCGCACTGGTCGGTGCTCCGAATCTGGCGTTCGGACCCGCGGGCGCCGCCTTCCTGTTCCAGGTGCGCACGCTGAGCGCCTGGACGACGACCGCGGATCCAGAGGCGGTTCTCGAGCGTGCGGCGGGTGTCGTTCCCGGGTGGTCCGTCGCACTCTCCGGAGAAGGCACGGCCCTCGTCGGCGAACCGTCGGTCTCCGGCCGTCGCGGCGCCGCTCGCGTCTTTCACTTCGTCGGGCGAGACGTTGCCCGGAACACGCTGGCGAACGCTGCGAGCCCGCCGCGCGACCTGTTCGGCGCCGCCGTTTCCCTCTCTTCCGACGGCACGACCGCGCTCATCTCCTCGGCTCGCGCCTCTTTCGTCTTCACGCGGGCGGGCTCTCGAGGCGCGAGCTACTGCTACGTCCCCTACGTCAGGGGCCAGGTGCTGCGCTCGGCGAGGAGGGCGATCGAGTCGACCCGCTGCCGCGTCGGCAGGGTGAGCCGGATCAGTGCGTCGCGCGAGGGGAGCGACCGCGTCGTCTCGCAGAGCCCCAAGCCCGGCGCCAGGCTCGTGAAGCACAGAACCGTTGACCTGAGGATCAGCACGGGGCGCTAGAACCGATGGGCGGTGCAGGGCTCGAACCTGCGACCTACGGCGTGTAAAGCCGTTGCTCTCCCAGCTGAGCTAACCGCCCGCGCCCCGCGAACGCTAGCGCTCGACGGGGTTGAACGAGGGTTCAACGTGGGTATGTGACACCGGTCGGTCTTGTGTCCTGAAAGGGGGAGGAAGTGCCCGCCACGTCCACCATCGCTCGGCGATCGCTCGCCCTGATCGCCGCAGTTGCCGTCGTCTCCTTCGTCGCCGCCATCGGCGCCGGTGCGAGCGCGGCCGGTTCCCATGTACACGGGTCTTACCTGGCGCTCGGCGACTCCGTTGCCTTCGGTTACGTGCCGCCAGACGCGGCGCCTGCGCCGAACTACGACGATCCGCATTCATTCGTCGGCTATCCCGAGCTCCTCGCCGGGCAGCTGCACGAGCACGTTGCGAATGCGTCCTGTCCAGGTGAGACGACAGCGAGCATGCTCGACGCGAGTGCGCAGAGCAACGGCTGCGAGAACTCGCTCGGCTCGCCGGTCGGCTATCGGACGCTTTACCCGCTGCACGAGCAATACCGGGGAACGCAGATGCAGTACGCGCTCCGCTATCTCGCAACCCACAAGCACACGCGGCTCGTCACGATCGACATCGGTGCCAACGACGCCTTTCTCTGCGAGGAGACCACGGCTGATCAGTGCGCCTCGCCCACCGAGTTCGCCGGGGTCGCTGCAGAGATCACGAGCAATCTCGGGACGATTCTTCACGACCTGCGCGCCGAGACCCACTACCGAGGCCCGATCGTCGTCCTGACGTATTACTCGCTCAGCTACAGCGATCCCACGCAGGTGGAGAGCACGCAACTCCTCGACGCGGTGATCGCAGGCGTGGCGACGGCGAACGGCGCGACGGTCGCGGACGGATTCACCGCGTTCGCGGGGCCGTCGCTCGCGGCCGGCGGGGACCCGTGTGCTGCGGGACTGCTGATCAAGCTTCCGGACGGGACGTGCAACATCCATCCGTCGCGGGCCGGTCACCAGCTCCTGGCAGCGGCAATCGCCCAGGCGATCGGCGCCTGAGCGAGTCGTACTACCGCTCGTCGAGTTTCAGGGCGGCGGAATTGATGCAGTAGCGGAGGCCCGTCGGATGCGGGCCGTCGGGGAACACGTGTCCGAGGTGGCCTCCGCAAGCTGCGCACAGGACCTCGGTGCGCACCATCCCGTACGCCGTGTCGATCTCCTCCTCCACTGCTTCGCCGCCGGCCGGCGCCGAGAAGGCGGGCCAGCCGCAGCCGGAGTCGTACTTCGCGTCGGACTCGAACAGCTCCGCCCCGCAGCCGGCGCAGCGGTAGGTGCCGGGCTCGAAGACGTGGTCGTACTCCCCGCTGAACGGCGCCTCGGTCCCCTTCTCGCGCAGCACGCGGTACTGCTCGGGCGTCAGTTCCCCGCGCCACTCCTGCTCGGTCTTCTCGACCTTTGACATGAGACGAGGGTATCGGCGCGGCGCCCGGCTACGCCGGAGCAGTGCCGGTGGTGCCACGGACGATCAGCTCGAGCGGCAGCAGTTCGCGCAACGGCGCGACCGGGCGTCCCGCCAGCACGTCGAGCAGCAGCTTCGCGCCGCGCCGGCCACTTTCCACGAGCGGTTGGCGCACCGTGGTGAGCCCGAGATAGGCAGCGACCTCGATGTCGTCGAAGCCGATCACGGACAACTCGGCCGGGACGCCGATTCCGAGGTAGCGGGCCGCCTCGAGGACGCCGATCGCCTGGGTGTCCGAGGCGGCGAAGATCGCGGTGGGCCGCTCGGGCAGGGACAGAAGCTCCGCGGCGATAGAGCGCGCGACGTGCGGCAGGCGCGTCCCTTCGCGCACATAGTCGTTTCGCAGCTCGATCCCGGCGGCCGCGAGCGCGCGCTCGTAGCCCTTCGTTCGGTCGCGGCTCCAGTCGAAGCGGAATTCCGGCGGCGGGTCGCCGATGAGCGCGACGCGGCGGTGGCCGAGCGCGACGAGGTGCCGCGTCGCCATCTCGCCGCCAGCCACGTCGTCGACCACGATGCTCGGGAAGTCGGGATGCTCCGCGTCGACCAGGACACAGGGGATGTCCGCCGCCCGGAGGCGGTCGACCTCCGGCTCGGGTGGGAGGGTGGACACGACCAGCAGACCATCCGCCCGGTCGCCCCGGTCGAAGAGCTCGAACGCCCGGCGCTGCCGGTCCTCCGACTCGATGTCGAAGACCATCAGGTCGTACTTCGAGCCGCTCAGGCCGTCGACGATCCCTCGCACCCTCTGCACCGCTGACGGATTGGTGAACCAGGGCAGAAGCGCCGCCACGACCATCGTCCGCTGGAGGGAGAGGCTCCGGGCGAGCGAGCTCGGACGGTAATTCAACGCGTCGATCGCCTCGATCACTCGGTCCCGGGTGCTGGGCCGCACGCCGACATGGCCGTTGAGGACGCGCGAGACCGTCGCGACGCCGACGCCGGCGAGCGCGGCCACGTCCGCGATGCGGGCTGGGCTACCGGCCGGGCGTGCCGCACCGCCTGGTAACGGTTCCATTACAAACTAGCCTCGCCAATCGGCGTCTCTAAGTCAAGGGAAGCCGAGTCCTGGTGCGCCGAAAGAAGCAAGGGTGTAACACCGGCTGATGGGGGTAATAACTGGGGTTGGCTTGTCCTTCTTGAAACCGGTTCCAATGACGAGGGAGGTTCGTCAGCTATGAGGAAGCGCTTTGCGGTGACCCTCGGCCTAGTGATGCTGGCCGTGGTTCTACTCGCCGCGTCGTCGGCCCAGGCAGGGCACAAGTCTCAGAAGGTAACCAACATCACATTCGCCGGCTGGTCGTCCGGCAACACGACGGAAGACGGACTCGACCAGAAGATGGCGGACGCGTTCAACCGCACGCACAAGTCCATCCATATTCAGTGGGAGGCGATCGACAACTACACGACGGCGATGACCACGCGGTTCGCAGCGCACAACGCGCCGGACGTGTTCTACGTCGACTCGAGCGTGATCGGCGACTGGGTTCACCAGGGCGTGATCCAGCCGCTGAACAGCTACATCACGAAGTCCCACCTCAAGACGAACGTGTTCTATCCGAAGCTGCTCGGCGCCTTCAAGGTCGGCAAGAAGATCTACGGCTTGCCGAAGGACTGGTCACCGCTCGCCGAAGAGACGGGCAACGCGCTCTTCGCGCAGGCCGGAATCAGGTCCGCACCGAAGACGTGGGCTCAGCTGAAGTCGGACGCGAAGACGATCCAGCAGAAGACGTCGTCGCAGCACCCCATCTGCCTCTCGCCGGACTGGGCGCGGATGGGCGCCTTCATGTATCAGAACGGCGGTTCGATCACGAAGAACCTGACGTCGAAGGCGAACGCCACGGCGGTGAACTTCTACGTAGGCCTGATCAAGAGCGGCCTCGCGTACACGCCGCCGGCGAACAGCTGGTGCGGGCAGGAGCTCGGCCAGGGCCACGCCGCGATCATCTTCGAAGGCAACTGGCTGCTTCCGTACATGAAGGGGTCCTACCCCGACACGAAGTACCACGTGAACCCGATGGTCAAGGGCAAGCAGCAGGGGAACCTCGCCTTCACCGTCTCGTACTCGATCGCGAAGAGCGACAAGAACAAGGCGGCTGCGTTCAAGGTGCTCAGCTGGCTCACCGGTAAGCAGGGCGAGAAGATCTGGATGTCCCTGGGTCTCGCGCTCTCGCCGCGCAAGGACGTGCCGTCGGTCGGCGGACGCAAGCCCTTCCTGAAGGCGGCTCCGTACGCCCGCGGTTGGGGCTTCGGCAACCCGAACTTCGCCAACGCCTACCAGGTGATGGGCAACGACCTGAACGCCGTCATCTCGGGCAGCAAGACGACGCAGCAGATGCTCTCCGACGTCGCCAAAGCCCTGAAAGGCAAGTAACTCCAACTGACTGAACCCGTCCCCTGCGTGGTTCCGGCCATGCAGGGGACGGACTTATCTGGATGGCCACCACCACCGCGACCGAAGCCACGCCCCGCCGCCTTCGCGTCTCGATGGCGAGTGCCCGCCTTCACGAGGCCGGCTGGGGCTACGCGTTCGCCCTCCTGCCGATCGCGATCTTCGGGCTCTTCTTCATCTACCCGATCGGGTACTCGATCTACATCAGCTTCTACCACTGGGGGATCCTCGGCAAGACGTCACCCGGGGCGGGCACCTTCAACTACAGCCAGGTGCTCCACGATCCCGTCTACCACACCGCCCTCAAGAACATCGCGGAGTACACGCTCGTGGTCGTTCCGCTCGAGATGGCGCTCGGTCTGGGGCTCGCCCTCGCGATCAACCAGAAGATCCGCGGCCGGAACTTCTTCCGCTCGGCGTTCTACTTCCCCTCGATCGCCTCGTCGGTCGCGATCGTCACGATCATCCTCTTCATCTTCAGCAACGACGGTCTGTTCAACCACCTCTTCGGCTCCACCAAGGACTGGTACGGGGACGCCTCGACGGTGCTCTGGGGAATCGTCGGCATGAACGCCTGGACGACCTCCGGCACGGTGATGGTGTTCTACCTCGCGGCGCTGCAGGCGATCCCGGAGGACGTCTACGAGGCGGCGGCGCTCGACAACACCGGCGCCTGGCGGACGTTCCGGAAGATCACGTTCCCGTTGCTTCGGCCGGCGCACTTCTTCTGCCTCGTGGTCTTCAGCATCGGAGCGCTCAAGCTGTTCGACCAGTCGTATCTCATCGGCGGGCCGTCCGGCGGCCCCGACTACGCGACGATCACGCCGATCCTCTACATCTACAACCAGGTCTTCCAGTTCTCGGCGTTCGGCGTCGGCGCCGCCGCCGGTGTCGTGTTCTTCGTTCTCCTCTTCCTTCTCACCGTCTTCGAACGGTTCACGGTCGGCCGGCAGGAGGCCGCATGACGCTGCAGACGTCGGTCGCGAGTGCGGAGCCCTACGTTCCGGGACGCGCGCGCTCGGAGGTCACTCGCAAGGTCCTGCTCTACGCGCTCTACATCGTGATCGCGGCGATCTTCCTCGTGCCGTTCATCTACACGGTCACCACGTCCTTCAAGACCCTTCCGGACAGCAACAACGTCACGTTCATCGCGCACCCGTGGACGACGTCCGCGTGGCACGACATCTGGACGCAATTCGACTTTCCGACCTACATCAAGAACAGCTTCTTCCTGGCGGGCGTGATCGTGACCTGCAACCTCTTCCTCTCGGCGCTGGGCGGCTACGCGTTCGCGCGCCTCAGGTTCCCAGGCCGCGAGTTCCTGTTCCTGCTCGTGCTGGGAACGCTGATGGTGCCCGACCAGCTGCGGCTCGTCCCCATCTTCCTGATGATCGTGCACTGGGGCCTGTTCGGGAGTTTCTGGGGCTACATCATGATCAACCTGGTCTCGGCCGTGAACCTCTTCTTCATGCGGCAGTACTTCCTCACGGTCCCGCGAGACTTCGAGGAGGCGGCGAAGCTCGACGGCGCCGGGTACTTCAAGACGTTCTGGCGCGTCATGCTGCCGCTCGCGCTGCCCGCGATGGCGGCCCTCGCGATCCTGCAGTTCCAGGGCACGTGGAACGACTTCTTCTGGCCGCTGATCCTGTTCGGTCAGGGAGACCAGAGTCACTACACCATCCAGCTCGGTCTGGCCCACCTGCACAGCACCTACGGGTCGAACTGGCCGCAGATCGCGGCCGGCTCCATCATCGCCATCCTCCCGGTGCTCGTCATCTTCCTCGCGTTCCAGCGATTCTTCGTCTCCGGCTCCTTCACCGCGGGAGTGAAGGGATGAGCGCGCGCCGGGCTCTAGGTCTCGCGGTCGGTGACCTGTACCGGAACTCGTGGCGGCTGGTCCCGGTCAACGCCGCGCTGGGTGCGGTGCTCGTCTTCTCGGCTGTCGCCGCCATCGCCGTTCACGCGTTTCTCGTTCTCGCCGTCCTCGCCGGTCCCGTGGCGGCTGCTCTCGCCCACTGCTCGGTGACGCTCGTCCGCACCGGCAACCTTGTGCTCGCCGACGCCTGGGAAGGGTTGCGCCTGCACTGGCGCCGTGGCCTGGTGCTCGGCGCGTCCGGGGTCGCCCTTTTCGCCCTCGCCGCCGTCGCCGTTCGCTTCTACACGCGCTCGAACATGGGTTGGCCGTTCGCGTTCCTAACGCTCTACCTCGTCGTCCTGCTCGGCCTCTACGCGGTTGTGCTGACGACGGTCGCCGTCGCGGAGCCCGACGCACCCCTGCGGCGGGTAGCTCGGGAGTCCGCGGCCGTTGCGGCTCAGCGGCCGGGCGCGGCTCTCATGCTCTGCGTCGCGCTCCTCCTCGTCAATCTCGCCGGTTTCGCCGCCGCCGTCATGCCGTTCCTGACGGTCACCGTCGCTTATTCATTCCTCGCCGTGGCGCACTTCGTGGTGCCCGCCGAGGCGCGGGAGGTCTGATGGCACCGATCACGTTCGAGCACGTCACCAAGCGCTTCGACGAGACAACGGCCGTCTCGGACCTCGACATCGAGGTCGCCGACGGCGAGTTCCTCGTCCTCGTCGGCCCGTCCGGCTGCGGGAAGACGACGGCGCTACGGATGCTCGCCGGGCTGGAAGACGTCACGAGCGGCCGGATCCTGATCGGCGACCGGGTCGTCAACAACATGGCGCCGGGCTCCCGCGACGTCGCGATGGTGTTCCAGTCGTACGCGCTCTACCCGCACATGACGGTGTACGACAACCTCGCGTTCAGCCTTCGCAACATGAAGACGCCCAAGGCCGAGATCGACAGCCGCGTCCGGCAGACTGCGGCCGTGCTCGAGCTGGGCGACCTCCTCAAGCGAAAGCCGAGGCAGCTGTCCGGCGGGCAGCGCCAGCGCGTGGCGCTCGGGCGGGCGATCGTGCGCGAGCCGAGCGCCTTCCTCATGGACGAGCCGCTCTCGAACCTCGACGCCGCGCTGCGCGTCCAGACGCGCGCCGAGCTTCTCAGGATGCAGAAGCGCCTCGGCACCACCACCATCTACGTCACGCACGACCAGGTCGAGGCGATGACGATGGGCGACCGCATCGCCGTCATGAACAAGGGCGAGCTGCAGCAGCTCGGCACGCCTGAGGAGCTGTACGAGCATCCCGCCAACACGTTCGTCGCTCGCTTCATCGGCTCGCCCGCGATGAACATGCTGCCGACGGCCGTGCTCGGCATCGGCGGCGCCGGGCAGCTCGCCGGCTTCCGGCCGGAGCACGTCCGGCTCGGCGGCAACGGTCACCCCGGGACGGGGAGCCTCGACGCGGCGGTCGAGGTGGTCGAGTACCTCGGCGACGAACAGCTCGCACATGTTCGAGTCGGAGACCACGAGATCGTGATCAAGCTTCCCGTCGAGCCACGGCTGCACGCGGGCGAGCGCGAGACACTCTCCGTGCCGCTCGACAAGGTGATGCTCTTCGACGAGGAGAGCAGCCGAGCCGTCGGAACAGCCGTCTAGCCTTGTCCCTCACGGTTCTCGACGGGTCGACCTTCTGCGTCTGCGACGAGCGTGGCGACGTCGACGGCATCGCCACCGCCTCGGGCTTCTTCGCCTCGGACACGCGCTTCCTGTCGCGCTCGGTGTTGACGCTCGGCGGAGCGCGGCTCGACCCGCTCTCGCACGACCACTCCGCGCCGCATCTCGCCTCGTTCGTGCTGCGGAATCCGCTCGTCGACGGTCTCCAGCCGAACGAGCTCGTGATCGAGCGGGAGCGCTTCGTCGGCGATTGCATGGAGGAGCGGATCGTGGTTCAGAACTGCGGCCAGCGTCGGATCAAGGTCGCGCTCGGTCTCGAGCTCGCGGCCGACTTCGCCGACATCTTCGTCGTCAAGGATCTCGAGCCCGGCTTCGGCCGGCCGATCGACGTCACGCTCCCTTCGGCCCGACCGCCGGTGCGTACCGACAACGGGACGCTGGTCTTCTCGGACGGTTCGTTCGCCGGCCGCACCGTCGTCCACTTCTCAGAGTCGTTCGACGAAGCCGACGGCGTCGCCCTGTTCACGCTCGCACTCGAGCCGGGGGCCAGCTGGCGGCTCGTGGTCGGCGTGCAGGCAGAGCTCGAAGGCGTAGCGCCACTGCCGCCGGCGCTGTTCGAGCACGAACTCGACTACGAGCGGCGCCGCGCAGAGCAGTCGATGAGCGAGTGGCAGTCCTCGGCACCGGTGTTGAGCGCGCGCTGGGACGACCTCGTCCACACGTGGAACCGATCGTTCGCGGATCTCGCGTCGCTCCGCATGCAGGTGCCCGAGGTCGCCGACGGGCAGCTGTTCGCGGCCGGCACTCCCTGGTTCATGACCGTCTTCGGGCGGGACACGCTCATCTCGTCGCTGCAGACATTGCTACTCGGCCCGGAGCTGGCAACCGGAACGCTCCGAGTCCTTGCTGCCACCCAGGCGACCACCGACGACCCGGACCG
Organism: Gaiellaceae bacterium; assembly: GCA_035262765.1. GTDB lineage: Bacteria > Actinomycetota > Thermoleophilia > Gaiellales > Gaiellaceae > Palsa-739. The sequence goes on from DATFSG010000043.1 coordinate 24,407, forward strand.
CGATGCCGAGCCGGGGAAGATCATCCACGAGCTCCGGCGCGGGAAGGCTGCGCTCGCGTGGACCGACCGGTACTACGGGACCGTCGACGCGACGCCGCTTTTCCTCGTCCTCCTCTCGGAGGTGTGGCGCTGGACCGACGACCCGACGCTCCCGCTCGAGCTCGAGGATTCGGCGCGGCGCGCGCTCGCCTGGATCGACGGCCCGGGGGACGGCGACGGAGACGGCTTCGTCGAGTACGAGCGCCGGAGCGCGCAGGGGATCCGCAACCAGACCTGGAAGGACTCGGAGGACTCGATGGCCTTCCACGACGGGACGCTGGCCCTGGCGCCGATCGCGCCTGCGGAGGTACAGGGCTACGTCTACGACGCAAAGCTGCGAATGGCCGAGATCGCGCGTGACATCTGGCGGGACGACACGCTCGCCGAGCGGCTCGAGGGTGAGGCGGCCGACCTTCGACGCTGCTTCGACGAGGCGTTCTGGCTGGAGGATCGAGGGTTCTACGCACTCGGGCTCGATCGCGAGAAGCGCCCGCTCGACTCCCTGACCTCCAATCTCGGTCATCTGCTCTGGAGCGGCATCGTCCCGGAGTCGAAGCGCGAGGCGATCGCGGACAAGCTGATGGGCGACGCGCTGTGGTCCGGCTGGGGAGTGCGCACCATGGCGGTGAACGAGGGTGCGTACAACCCGCTCGTCTACCACGACGGGACGGTCTGGCCCCACGACAACTCGCTCGTTGCGTGGGGGCTTGCGCAGGTTGGCCGCCCGAGCGATGCCGCTCGGATCTTCGAGGCGATGGTCGAGGCGGCGACCCACTTCGACTACCGCCTGCCGGAGGTCTTTGCGGGCTTCTCCCGTCAGCACACCGCGTTTCCGGTCGTGTACCCGACGGCCTCGTCGCCGCAGGCCTGGGCGGCGGGGACTCCGGTTCTTCTGCTGCAGGCGGTGCTTCGCCTCGTGCCCGATCGCGCGGAGCGCGTGCTTCGGTCCGAGGCGACGTGGGTGCCGGAGTGGCTCGAAGGGCTCTCACTCACCGGTGTCCACGCCTTCGGCCGGCGGTGGACAGTCCGCGTCGAGGGCGGAGCAGTCAGTGTGGAGTCTTCGTCGGCGACCGAATAGAGGTGCCCCCAACGGGATTCGAACCCGTGCTACGGCCTTGAAAGGGCCGCGACCTGGACCGCTAGTCGATGGGGGCCAGCGACGGGCTCAGGCTACCGGGCTTCTGGGTTGAGAAGGGGCGTCCGGCGAAATGCCGCCAACGGGGACACCTAGCCTGCTCACTCTCGGCTCCTCCTTTCGGCGGCTGATCCGGCACTGGTTAGGCAACGATTCCACCGCGATCAGGGTGGAAGGTTCGAGGTAAGCATCGGCGCTATTAGCCGTTCTAGTCGCGTCTCGCAACCCATGTGTCGGCCCATCACTAGGGTTCTTGGTGTGCGGCGATGAAACTCCCGCCTTCCGGTTCAGGGACAAAGAAGGGAAGGCGCCCGCTGCCGACCGCTACCCACCGCATTCGGCTGACCGTTCCCACGATCAGCGAAGCGTGGTCAGTATCGATCCTGTCTGTCCAAACCTGTCCGCTGAAGAACGTCGAGAACTCGTAATCGACTACGCTGAAGTCTGGCGGCAAGTTGCTGAATTGAAGCGTGCCCGTCGCGCGGTGGTACAAGAAATTGTAGGTCGACGTATCCGCTGAAGCCTCGGTCTCCATATCGATCCGTCCGCTAAATGCTCCGTCCGGCGTCCCAGCGTCGGTGATGGTCATGTAGCCTCCCGTTAAATCGGCGGGAGAATCGGGTGAGAAGTAGAGGTTGTAATTGCCTCTGAAGTCCATGATTTTGGCGTCTCCTTTGACGAATTTGGATTGCGTCCTTGCACCGTCGGTACCGCGGCGTCGGTGTTTCCGGCCAACTGGCGCTGTCTTGTTGGCGTTCGATCTTCGCCTTGGTCGGCGGGCGGCTCGGGAACCATCTCGACCCAGAGCGAGGTCTCCCTTGGCGTAGTCGGGGTGCTTAGCTCGCCGGAGACGTGTATCCCGATATGGCAACGATCACATTGATGAGGTCTGGGAAAGTGGTGCAGTCGATGGCTGCCCTCCATCCAGCTTCGATGGGGATGAAAACCTGCTCGCTGTCACTGAAGAACTCGCCTTCTGCCGCCGGTGTCGGGAGTAGGCGAAACGCTGCGACAACTTCCGTTTCTTGACCGCCAGTCACGGGGTGAATTCGCTCGAGGACACAGATCCCGCTACTCGGCGGTGAGCTGCCAAAGTCCGTTCCACTTACGTTGACGTAGGTCACGTTGAATCGCTGGCCAGCGGGCACCACGGAGGCGTTCGATTGGTCATAGAGCAGTGCGTTTCGGCCGATGCTCGCGGCGTCGGTAATCGCAAGAGAGCCGTTCGTCACGTTGACGTTCGCGATTCCCTGCTCATGGACTTTGATGTTCCCGTTGGCGTCGAGGTTCTGCTCGCTCATCTTGGCGGTGCCTTGCTCGTGCACCTTCAAGTTCCCGGCACCGTCAAACGTGTTCGGATCGAGCGCGACGTTCGGTGTGCCGATCACATTCACGTTCGCCGTGCCCTGTTCGTGGACGGCTGCGGTGCCCTGTTCGTGGACGGCGATGTAGCCGTTCTTGTCGACGTTCTGCTCGCGTACCGGCACCGGGTTAGAAGCGGTGTTCGCCACGATGACGGACTGCACTGATGATGCGACCGCCGAACCCCAACCGGTAACCAGGAGCACCACGGTGGCGACCGACGTCATCGTTAGCAAGGACAGGCCCCATCTAACGAGCCTGTTCATGACTCCTCCTTTCGGCGGCTGA